>JANNAM010000171.1:0-3174 GCA_031384415.1 Bacteroidota bacterium | reverse complement strand
AAAAATGGATTTCATTCATAAACTTTCTATTTCTCAAAAGGAAACAGACGAGACGATTTACTGGCTGGAGTTATTAAGTGAAGTAGGCTTGCTAACAAAAAAGGAATTTGAGTCGATGCAAATTGAGGCGACTGAATTACTAAAAATGATCAGGAGCAGTATTTTAACAACAAAGAAAAATATAGTCGCTAATAATAAATAATTCATCATTTATCATTCATAATTTATAGTTCTATATATTCTTAACATTGGAATTTTAAATTCGTCGGCTCGTTGCACACACAATTCCTTGTTGGCATCGCAAATCATTTTAAGATTTACTTTATTGCTTTGTAATGCTGCAGAAATGGTGCTGCGGCCTTCGCCTAAACCTAATATTCCAATGTTAAGCATGCTATGTTATTTAATTCAGGTTTACTTATTTATTTAAACCCTCAACTCAACCGCTGACGGGGCTGATAGCCGCCGTGAGGGTTGTACAAACCCCGTCAGCGGTTGTAAACCCTGAGGGCGGTCTGCGAGGTTAAAGCCGCTTCAAAAATACCCAGGTCTCTTTGGGTTTTGTTCCAGGAATCCCTTCCTGGTATTTACCCATAATTCTATTCCATTCATCTACTTTGGGATTGTTCTCTGTTGTTTTCGTATTCAATTTATCTAAACTCTCCCCCTTAGGAATACTGATGACTAATACCAATTGTCTTCCATTTCTGTAAATGAGTAACTGTTGAAAACTGGCATTGCAAAATCCTTTCGATATCTCCGGCCATTTTTCAAATTGCGTGGCGTGGTAATTAAGATACTCTTGTTGCATTTTTTTATCTACAACCAAATTGCAGGTTAGTAAAATATGAACCCATTCTTTTGCTGGGGTCTTATCATCACAATATTTCCGGTTGAATTCATAAAACAGATCGGGATACACTTTCACTTCAGTGTTTGGGAGATTATTTTGCAACCTTCCTTGCAGTACCCCTGCATCAACCACTTTATCGAAAATTACATAATGGTTTTGCCAATGATAAATGGCGGCAGTGTCCATATTATTTTTTAGAAGAAGTGATTTCAGTTTTTGTACATCTAAAATTTCGCCGGGCTTGGTTACTATTTCAATCACTTCATTATGCCCGGTATTAATAGCCAACTTATCAAGCCCTGTTGCTTTTTCTTTTACCAAGTATTGAAATGCAGGTTGCAAACCGGCAACTTCTTTAATGGTTACATTTACGCCCGGGCCATTATTGCTCCATACATTTCCGGGCCCATTCGCATTTTGCAAGTATTTTGCTGAAGGCGTCCAGTTATCTTTTATTGTAAAATAAGAAGAACCTTCATCGGTGTAAATATAAAACCAATGCGAAGGCAGGTGAGCATAAGGTGCTTTGTAAATGCTATCAATATAATTTTGCGTAATAAAAGAATTAGGTTGTGCACTCAATGTATAAATGCCACTACAATCGTAATTATGTTTGCCGTAGTGATGAATTTTATTGGCCCTTATGCTATTGTTTTGCATAGCATTCGCAGTCGGGCTCCATCCCCAGCCCATGCTGATGCCCGAGTAAGCTACATTTTCAATTTCGTTATGCTCCACCAAAGAGTGTTTAGTGTACCCTAAACCAATACCCACACAACTCCAGTCTTCATTGGTTACATCAGTAATTAAATTATTACTGATGGTCATCTTATCGCAAACTTCCCTTGCATCTTTGGGGTTGTAGGGCAAATGAATCTCTGTCGCCGCATCAGAATATACACCGGCAAGTATTGCATTGCCGCCAATATCTTTAAACAAATTTCCTTTAACCAAATTATCATGCACGGCTTTGTTATAATCCAAACCGGTTGATGCCAAATGTTCGAAGCGGCAGTTTTCAAAACGGGTTTGATCTGCAAAATTAATTTCTACCGCTGCTGCCGGCCGGCCCACCCATGCCTGATTATCCAGTGTTGGTTTATCTTTGGTGCCTGCAGGCCTTAGTTTGTAAGCATCCGTCATATACATGCCTGCCTGGTGCGGCACATGCCCCTGTTGCGAAGGCCGCAGCAAGCCCGTGTGCTGAAATGAAATACCTTTAAAATAAATATTGCTTACCGGGTTATCAATCGTGCCTTCAATTTTTACCAATGTCTCCAACAACGGTGCAACAACATTTGCGCTAAGCATATTTTCATTTGCCTTTGGCCAGTAATAAATTTTATGATTGGTAATATCCAAATACCATTCACCGGGTTCGTCTAAAAACTGCATGGCGTTGCTTAAATAAAAAGCCGAGTTGCCCGTTTCTTTACTTATCCACGGCGCAGGCCAGGGATGCTCACTTTGTATTTTGCTTTCGGGTTGCTGAAAAAATAATTTAGTACTGTCGCCCTGCACTTGCATTTTCTTAATACGCAATATGGCAATAGCCCACCATTGATGAATGAACATTTCAACGCCATTCATATTTTGAACCGGTAAAGTTTTTGGTGTTGGTATCCAGCAGGTCTGCTCTTTTTTATCCCAGCTTAAAATGCGGTCCATCAAATCGCCGTTCATGCTTTTTGCTCTTACGGCTTTTGTATCATTCACCCACAGTTGCCTGAATTCGCACAATCTTCCTGCGGTAAGCGGTACATCGGCCACCCAAACTTTGCCCTGTGCAGCAACCGGAAGTCCTGCAGGTTTTGCAGTCAACGGCTTCCAGTTGCTGATCGTAAATCCTCCACTAATAATTGGGCTTTCATTTGTTGCGGCTTCTATGTAAGTTGGACTTAAAGCGGTGCCTGCATCTTCAGGCTTTATAACTATCGGTTCGTATAAATTGTAAGTTCCTTTTTCTATAATAATGTGAATGCCGTTTGCAATCGTTCCATCATTCAAACGCCGCAACTCCCTTGCTTTGCGTAATGCTGCTGCCACACTTGCAAAAGGTTTTTCTTTGCTGCCATCATTTAAATCGGAGCCGTTTGTTGCCACAAAAATATCTGCTGCCCTTGCAGGAAAACTAATCAACAGTATCAATGCCAGCAACATTGCAAGGAAGCATTGGGGCAATCGTTTCATCGTTAATAATTAATGTGCCAAAAAACCACGTCACATAGCGTTAAGATGTACAATTTACCAATATACCAGCCTTTTTACATGGTATGTATTTACTAAAAAGATGGAAGATATTACTATTTACTTTTGGGGAC
>JANNAM010000156.1:0-11546 GCA_031384415.1 Bacteroidota bacterium | reverse complement strand
AGCATCTCCAAAATTCCATTGCCATTGGTAATTATAAATACCTGAGCCAACAGGGTAAACAGTACTGTCAAAAAAAGCTACAGAATCAACATAACAGCCAGTAGTTTGACGTGAAATAACTGCAAGTCCGGGGTCATAAACATAAAGCGTATCATCTTTTGTTTGCGAAGTTCCGCAACCATCAGCCCCCGATGTTGTCGCTGTTATACTTACAGGGTAAGGCCCTGCAGGCGAATAAGTATAGGGAGTTGGCAATTTATAACGCCACACCTGCTTGCCATTAATAACATAAGTAGTGTCAGCTACAGGGGTGCCAACTGTTACATTAGGTGTTTGATAGCCCCAGAAATTCCAATAAATTGACAGTGGCTCAAAAGGATATGTAATCGAAAAATAAAAAGGTGTTCCCGAACATGCCGTAGTCTGGCTCGAAATATTTAACGGGTTAATAGGCGTGATAAAATTGTATAAATCTTTTAAATTAGTTCCTGCCGAATAACCGTAAGATTCTGCATTACCAAAACCATAAGCTATGGCATTAAAACCTGAATCACATGTTAAATGATGTGCCCCCGAAAGTAGTGGGCCGGTACCGCTACCCTGGGTATAAATCCGCAGGTAAGCATAACCATTGTCCTGTGGCAAAATAGTAACTGCTGCTGTAGGCGTAACTCCATCAATCTTAAAAGAAGATACACCTGTCCCGGAATTGCGTAACACTACATTAATAAAATGCTGGGTAATGGCTGTATTTGATGCAGGTTGCATTGAATTAACTGTAACATCTGTTACAGTTTGCTCTACCGGGTTCAGATAAACCATCTCAGGGTCATGAGGATTACTATTTCCACTGCATCCGGCAGTTGAAAAATATTGAGCAACTAAAATTGGTTTATCCGCTTCAACAAGATTTGTAGCACTGCTGCTAAACTGATAATAATTATTTGTAAAACTTGCCGCGGCAATCGCAACTCCATTGAGTTTGACAGAAGTTGTGGCATCAGGGCGATATATCCTGAAAAAGTTAGTGTTTATAACAGGAGGATTATTGGTATTAGGTCTGTTATTGCTTGGAATCAAAACATATTTCTTTCCCCAGGTACTTGCCGGATACATTTGCTGATAGAGATTATCGGAACTACCGGCATTGGCGCATCCAATCGAAATTTTTCCACTGCCGCAAAAAACAGCGATCTTCTTGCATCCCGAAGTTCCTGAGGCAATAGATTTAATAGTACTTCCTGTTAAATCTGTTGCTGAAAGTACCTGGTAAATTTGTCCCTGGGTAAGATTAATAGTCTGAGTAACATTAGCAGGCCAGCCCCCTTTAGTAACCTGACTTGGTGTTATTTCTACAACTGTAGTACCAGTATCAACTGCTTCAACAAAAAAGTAAGAGTAACAATTTGCCTCGTTGGCAACCTGCGTATAGTTAAGTGAATAATAATTTTTGCCAAGTGTATTTGTAGGTAAAAAAACTGTGGCCCCTGAAATAGCATTTACATAAATAAATCCATAAGCGACAATGGGTTTTTGAGCAGTAATATGAATACCATGATTATAAAGCCCCTCATTAAGTAAAGCCGCAGAACGTGGAATGCTTACCACTGTAATTTGATTTGCAGTAACAGTAAAATTTTGATTAAACCCTACACTTGCTATTGAAATATTCCCGGTAGTATTTACATCTGAAGTAAGGTATATTTCCATCGTTTCGGCAGCGCCTGCATTAAACATTCTCACATGATTACCATAACCAACCCAAAAATCTTTCCCTTTATTACTAAATTCCTGAGAGCTGGCCGACAACGAAACTATAATAGCTATACAAAGAAGCAGAAACTTACGCATAGTGAAATAAAATAAAAGTGACCCGATAGCTATCGGTAATGCAATATAGGAAATTAACCCGGATAATAGATGCCTGATTACGGTAAGATGCAGCCCGTAATGAGAGATAATTTGAACAATTTTTGAACTGAAAAGCCAGCCTTTCAAAAAACCGTTATCCATTAATAAAAAATCCCCCCGGAGAACCGAAGGGACTTAAAGTATAGCCATGAAAAACAAACTTCAGGGTAAATATAAGAACTTACCGCAATTATTTTGCCTTTTTTTCGTAACGTTTTTTAAACTTATCAATACGGCCTGCCGTATCTACCAGCACATTTTTACCGGTGTAAAAAGGGTGTGAAGTGTTTGAAATCTCCAGCTTTACAACCGGATACTCTGTCCCATCTTCCCATTTAATTGTTTCGCTGCTGGCAGCGGTACTGCGGCTTAAAAAGGTAGTGCCATTGCTCATATCTTTAAAAACCACTGTTCTGTAATTTGCAGGATGAATGCCTTGTTTCATAATTGACTGTTTTATATACGGATTTTGCCGTACGTTTTTTTATAAGTGTGCAAAGATAAGGGAAAATTTCAGTTTTTAAAGCAGCTTTTGAAGGTTTTTAACCCGATAGAAACTAAAAACCGATTAACTCCGCATATTCTCATATTGCAGGGCAATGCCCAGGTTCCAGCCCTTACTGGCGGCTATCACTTCCTGCAGGTCGTCTATTTTTTTACCCGTCACCCTTATAATATCATCATTAATGGAGGCCTGCACTTTTAGCCCGGCATCTTTAATCAGTTTCACTATTTTTTTGGCGTCTTCCTGTTTAATGCCGTTTCTTACAATCACTTCCTTTTTGGTAACCTTTCCGCTTGGATAAGCTTCTTTACTTAAATCATACACTTCGGCGGCAAGTCCCTGTTTCATGCTGCGGCTTATCATCACATCGGTTATCTGGTTAATCTTCATTTCGCTGTCGGCCTCAATGTTTACTTTAAAATCTTTTTTGTTAAGGTCAATTACCACGTGGCTGTCTTTAAAGTCGAAGCGGTTGGTAATTTCCTTTTTAACGGTGTTGATGGCATTGTCCAATGTTTGCAAATCAACTTTGCTGGTGATGTCGAATGATGGCATGTTCGTATTTTTTTCAAAAGTAAAAAACCCGTGGCACAAAGCCACAGGTTTTTACAAAAAGAACCATTATAAAGTTTAAAGTTGAAAATTTTCCTGATACATGTTGTTTTTCAACTCCCAACTATTAATTCCCTGCGCTCTTCACCCTGTTCTGCTCATCGCCTGCGCCGCCGGTTTTTCTTTTCTGTAATCCTTTAATTGGTTTTCCAAAACGGTAGGTAAAGCCGATGGTTGCTGCCCTGTTATCACCTCTTTGCCTGAACTGTGCTTCGGTATTCTGAAAATTAATATTGCCCCCTGCATTTCTTGTGTTCAGTATATCTTTTACATTCAGTTTAAGTGTTGCTTTGTTCTTAAACACTTGCTTTTGTACCCCCCCATCCATCTGACCCAATGCCTGAATTTTTATTTGACCTTCAATTCCTTTGGTGCGGTAAAAGCCACTCAGTTCTGCACTCCAGCCTTTCTTAAATTTAAACTGGTTGCTCACATTAGCTAAGAAAGTTGTGGCATGCACATTCAAATCTTCACCATACAACATCCCTTTAAACTGGTTGTACTTTGCTTCTGTGTAAATGTTTGCACTCCACCATTTTGTTACAGGCACCTGGGCACTTACCGACATGCTGGCATCATTCATAAAACCATAATTACCCTGGCGCACTACGGTAGCAAAGCCTTTTTCTTCAAATGTTTCGTTGAACAAATCTTTTGTATGACTGTAGTTTAATGTGGTGTTCAAAAACTGCTTGAATGTGTGGTTTACTTCAAACACATTGGCATACATAGATTTTAAAAATGGATTACCTGAACCATAAGTGTATTTATCCAGGAAGAATAAAAACGGGTTAAGGTCTTCATAATCGGGCCTGTTAATTCTTCTTCCGTAAGAAAAACCAAACTGGTTTTTTTCTGAAGCTTTGTAACCCACAAATACTGTTGGAAACAAATTGGTATAACTATTTGTAAAAGCCGAATCCTGCTTTTGAGGGTTGCCAAACTGGTCGCCTTTGTAATTGGTGTTCTCTAACCTAAGCCCTGTTTGCAAACTCAATTTCTTCCACTCTTTGCTGTAGTTTACATAAGCAGCATTGATGTTCTCTTTATAATCAAAACGGTTTGTTTTTTCATAATCGGCTAACTTAACACCATTCACCACATTATAATAACCAGCAGTATTATCAGTTTCAACGTAACTCGTTTTTACACCAGATTCAATCTTAGATCCTTTCTTTAAAGGATATGTATAATCAACTTTGGCAGAATAAATATTTATGGTTGAAGGTAATTCTCCCACTAGGTTATCGCTGTTTTTAAGCACCCAGTTTGGTGTGTATGTTGCATTAAAAAATTGCTGGTTTTTATTGGGGCTGTAGTGCAGGTAGTCAACATCTGCTGTCAGTTCTCTTCCGGCAGAGTCAAACTGGTGACGAAAATTAAGGTTTACACTTCCGTTTTTCCAGGCGGCATCTTCCCTGCTTACAGCAGTTACTATTGAATCAACTGCAGAAAATTTATTTTTTAAATAACTGGTGTTAAAACCCGTTTGAGACTGAGGGCTGGATGCACCAGTAAACACAACCCCCAGTGTAGTTTTTTGTGTAAGATAAAAATCGGCACCTGTCTTAGCAGTATAATTTCCATTGTGGCGCTTCATGTAAGAATTTTGTTCAAAAATTGCTTTCAGTGTTTTATCCTGGTTTTTATAGTTACGTAAAATATCCAGTTCCTGAAAACCATTGCGGTAAGAAGCACCCAAAGAACCAAACACATTCAGTTTACCTGTGCGGTAGTTAACATTAAGGCTGTTGTTTGTTCTGGAATAAATACCCTGTCCTACGGCTGCGGTGGCACTTCCGTTAAAACCTTTTTGCTTATTCTTTTTTGTTTTGATGTTGATGATGCCTGACTTACCTGCTGCATCATATTTTGCAGAAGGGTTGGTCATAATCTCAATTTGGTCAAGGTTGGAAGAAGACATATTCCTGAGCATGTTGGTAAGTTCGGCACCCGATAAATAAGTGGGTTTACCATCCAGCATAATTAAAACACCTTGTTTTCCTTTAAGGCTGATATTACCGTCCTTATCAACAGTAACACCCGGCGCTTTTTCAAGCACTTCCAGGGCTGTTGTACCGGTATTGCTAATAGAGGCATCAACGTTTACAATAGTCCGGTCTAATTTCCTTTCAATGAGCGGTTTTTTTGAACTTACTACTACTTCTTTAAGTACCTTACTTGCCGGAATCAATTGCAAAACGCCTGCTGAAATGATTGAATTGGCAGAGGAAACCCCAAATGCAGTACTGTAAGTTTTGGAATGACCGATAGATGTGGCCAGCACCAAATAACTGCCATCTTTTACATTTTCGAAACTGAAATTGCCTTCTTTGTCTGTAACGGCAGTTTTTACCAGGCCCGAATCTTTGGCTTTTAAGAGAGAAACAGTAGCAGCATCAATAATCTTTTGATTGCCGCCGTCTTTAATACTTCCGGACACTTTGCCCCCGGTTTGGGCATTGCTGGACAATACGATACTCATAGCAGCCAGCAGGCTGAAAAATTTAATCATGGCTATACTTTTTGTTTTAAAACCGGTGGCTTAGGCCGGAGTTTGTTTGTTAAATGTGCAGTTACTTACTTTGATAACTACTTCACAAAAGTAGGTACTTTGTTTTGCATAGTACATTGTTTAATACTGAACGGTAGATTTCAAGGATATCCGGCTGTTTACAGTTTTGAATTAAACGATATGAATTTGTAAAAAGTTACAGACTTGAAAAAAACTCATTCGCAACCCAAACAGGTACAAAGTAACAAAAGGATTTTATTACATGCACATGAAATGCCTTCGCTACGGGGGCAAGTGTTACAAATAAAAGTGATGAACCGGAAGATGGCTACTGCGTTGAAGCCTGCTTGCCCTTTCTTAGATTGTAAATAACAAACAGCAATCCGGAAATAAAGAGTAACGTAGATATTATTTCTGCCTGGGTGGGGTGAATCCCTAATATGGAATAGGTATTGTTTACCCTTATTTTCTCAATAAAGAACCTTTCGAGCCCGTTTAGCATTAGGTAAATTCCAAACATTACACCGGCAGTTTTTATTTTCCTTCGTATTGACCATAAAAACAAGAACAACAAAGAACAAATAACTGTTTCGTAAAAGGGTGTTGGAAAAACCGGAACAGGCAACACTTTATTATGCTCATCTGTATTGCCGGGTAAAGTAATGGGTCCGTCTCCGTTCACATTGCCGGGATAATTATAAGCCACCATCCATCTTGGTAAAAAAGAAGGTGCTTTAAATGCTTTGTGAGGTACAGCAGCAAGGCTGTCGCTTTTTCTGTTGGTTATGTTTTCAATTTCATTTTTGAGATTAACAGTATTGCCTTTCAAAAAATACAAATCATATTTCTGCAACTGGCGCTGATAATCACCTGCCTTTGCTTCCACCACTTTACCATTATCATCTGTTATATAAGCGCTGTTATAAATTCCCCAATCACCATCACCCGCCACCTGGCAGCCAATACGGCCAACTGCATAAGCTATTATTAATGCAGGCGCCGCAGCATCTAAGAGATGAATCAGTTTAAATCCTTTTTTATAAGCATACCAGCAAATGGCAACAGCCGCCACAATTAAACCGCCATAAAAAGTTAAACCGCTTGCCGAAAATATGGTGCCCACAGGATCTTTTATAAAGCTGTCCCAGTTTTCAAATGCATCAAAGAATTTGGCGCCAATAATTCCGAATACCAATCCCAGAATAATAATATCTCCTACCCTGTCATGCGGCCAGATGCGTACATTGCGGCGCTCAGGTTCTTTTAGTTTTTGTTTGTCTTTTTCCCACCATTTTAATCCGGCTAAAAAAACACCCACCAATAATCCGCCAACAACATTACCCTGGCTGCTGAAAATATAATCCTGTGCATTTACTTCGGCAGGCTTGTCTATAAACAAACCAAATAATTTATATCCAAAAAGAAAGCCGGCCAGTGCATTAATCAGCAACTCACTTACCGAGGCTGGCTTGCCCACTGTTATCATTTCTTCTCTTGGCGTAAGCAAACCCTGTTTTTCTTTTCTCTTCAGTTCAATGCTTAACACAACAGCAGCAACTATAAAAGCAACAGCTACCATCAAACCAAAAGTATTCAGAAATTTAAGTCCGCCCCACTCTACACCAAACCAGTCTTTAAAAACATAATATAAATTGGGATACATAAGAAGTTATAAGTTATGAATTGTAAGTTATGAGTTATAACCAGTAGCTGCAAGATATTTAATATAAAGCAAAATTCCCGTTGGTTGTCAAACGGGAATTTGTTCCATCAAATCTCAAAAAAGAATTAATTACAATACTGGTCAAATGCACCAATCAAATTAGCGGCAATCATCTGGGCGCTTCTTCCTTCTATATTATGGCGCTCTATAAAATGAACCAACTGTCCATCTTTAAACAAAGCGATGGAAGGCGATGACGGAGGATAAGGCAACAAATGTTCTCTTAGTTTTTTTACTGCTTCCACATCAAAGCCGGCAAAACTGGTAGTTATATGGTCGGGCTTTTTTGCGGTATTGGTTACAGCCATCAGCACTCCGGGCCTTGCGGTACCGGCGCTGCATCCGCATACTGAGTTAATCATTACCAAAGTAGTCCCTTTCTCATTCAATGTTTTTTCAACATCATCAGCAGTTAACATTTCCTGAAAGCCATTTTCGGTTAACTCTTCCTTCATGGGTATTACAATTTCTTCTGGATACATATTTTCTTATTTATTTTATTAAGACACAAAATTACAACCTCCATTTTATAAAGAAACAGATTTTCTCTATCTCGAAAATCCTGCAACCAAACCTGCTGCCTGAAACAATGGCATAACATTCCAGCTTTTTTTGCCAGAATGGCTTCTAAATGATTTGCAGTTTGCAAGTTTGTCTTTAAAAAATGGGTTGGAACAACATTTGAACATCCCATACCAACAAACAAAAAATTTAAAACTATAAAACAAATAGCTATGACACAGTTCAGATCAAACAGCCCCGTTGTAAAAACCTTTGATGGTTTTTTAAATGAAATTTTTAACGACATGCCTGCTGCCTTTGGCAAAACAGTAAGGGAAGATGTTTTCAGTTTTCCGCCGGTAAATATTACCGAGAAAAAAGATGCTTACTATTTGGAAGTATCGGCTCCCGGAATGGACAAAGCAGATTTCTCTGTTAAGTTAGATGGCAATTTATTAACCATCAGCGCCGAGAAAAAAGAAACAGTAAAAGATGAAACTGAAAAAACTATCCGGAGAGAATTCAGTTCAAGAAAATTTAAACGTTCTTTTACGCTGGATGAAAAAGTTGATGCCGCTAACATAGTTGCCAAATACGAAAACGGTATTTTAAAACTGCAGCTGGCAAAAAAAGAAGAAATTAAAAATGCTGCAAAAGAAATCAGCATTCTCTAAAAATTGATTTTTATTCCTTCCCTCTCATTCAGGAGAGGGTTAGGGTAAGGCAAAGTTAGTTAGATATACAGTTGGTTTTGGTTACGCCCCGTTATTCATAGCGGGGCATTTTTTTATTAAGGAAAAGGTCAGCATAATAAAAGAATAAACCGGGCGTTATTAAAAAAGTGGACAAAAAAACCACTTTACCTCTATAAGCCCACAGCAAGAAAAAGCCCGTGGGCTTTTTTATTTTGTATAGCCCAGTATCTTCAGCATGCTTTGTGCAGTTTGTTCTTTGGCATACACCCAGTCAACTAATTTACCGTTTTTATCATGGCCCACAATAATATGCTTGGGCGAAGGAATAAGGCAATGCTTTATGCCTCCATAACCACTTATTTGATCCTGGTAAGCACCAGTATGAAAGAAGCCAACATACAATGGCTCGCCATCAATAATTTTTGGTAAAAACACTTCATTGATATGTTCTTCGCTATCGTAATAATCGTGGCTGTCGCAGGTGATGCCGCCCAAAACCACCCGTTGATATTCGTTGTCCCATTTATTAATAGGCAGCATCAAAAACTTTTCGCCAATTCCCCATGTATCGGGCAATGTAGTAATGAAAGATGAATCAATCATGTACCAGGTTTCCTTATCGTTCTGCATTTTTTCGCCAATCACACTGTAAATATGTGCCATGCTCTCCCCCACTGTGTAACTTCCAAATTCAGTAAAAATATCCGGCATGGGTACTTTACTTTTTTTGCAGGCTACTTTAATATTGCGTACAATTTCATTAATCATAAACTGGTAATCGTACTCAAAGCCAAGCGAATGTTTTATTGGAAAACCGCCGCCAATATTTATTGAATCCAGCTCGGGACAAATCTTTTTTAACTGGCAGTAAAGGTTAATTACTTTGTTCAGTTCACTCCAGTAATAAATATCATCTTTAATTCCTTTGTTTAAAAAAATGTGCAGCATCTTCAGTTGAAAGCGGTGTTCGTTGCCTTCAATCTTGTCAACATAAAACTCCAGAATATCTTTTGCCCTTATGCCAAGCCTGCTGGTATAAAAAGGGAAATTGGGTTCTTCTTCTGCCGCCACTCTTATTCCTAAATTAAAAGGGACTTTTACAGATTTTATATAAGCCCTCAGTTCTTCTACATTATCCAACACAGGAACCACATTTTTAAAACCATTGTTTAATAACCCGGCAATGCGGCTGGTGTATCCTTTTTGTTTATACCCGTTGCAGATGATGTAAGTGTCTTTGGTAATCTTTCTTTTTTCGTACAGCTTTTTTATTATTTCAATATCATAGGCATACGATGTTTCCAGATGTATATTATGTTTCAGCGCTTCTTCCACAATAAAAGAAAAATGAGAACTCTTGGTACAGTAGCAGTAATTATATGCTCCCTCGTACTTATGTTTTTTAAAAGCGTTGGCAAACATTTTCTTTGCCTTATTTATCTGCATACCAATTTTGGGCAGGTAAGTAAGTTTCATCGGTGTGCCATATTTATCAATCAGTGCTTTTATATCAAGCCCGTTGTATTGCAGGTAATTATTTTTTACATTATAATCTTCCTGCGGAAAATTAAAGGTCTGCTGTACCAGGTCGCTGTAGGTATTGTTCATTCCTTCCATTCAGATAAGTATTTTATTAAAGAGCACAAAAGTAAAGTATTGAAATAAAAATAGGCCAAAAAATTATACGCTGTTGTTTTAAATCGCATTGATAAAAAAACGTTGCATTATACTGGCTATGTGCAAATAAAAAAAGCGTTCCGCTTTTAACGAAACGCTTTCAAATTTATAACAGTTGGTTTACTTAACTGAGTCAACCAGTTTCTTAAACGTTTCTGGTTCATTCATTGCCAGGTCGGCCAGCACCTTGCGGTTAAGGTCAATATTTTTTTCGGCTAATTTATGAATGAACTGGCTGTAGTTCATACCCTCTGCCCTTACAGCAGCATTGATACGTGCAATCCACAAAGTGCGGTAGTCACGCTTTTTAATTTTACGGCCAACGTAGCTGTACGTTAACCCTTTTTCCATTACGTTTTTGGCAACGGTATAAACATTTTTGCGCTTGCCATAATAACCTTTGGCAGCTTTTAGTACTCTTTTGCGGCGGGCCCTGCTGGCTACCGAATTTACTGAACGTGGCATATCTGAATAAGTTTAAAAGTTAAAAGTTGATAAGTTTAAAGGGGTGGTTTATTTAAGCCCTAATAAACGCTTTACAAAATGCATGTTGGCATCACTTACAATACCATCTTTACGCATGTTGCGCTTGCGTTTGGTAGATTTTTTTGTAAGAATGTGACGTTTGAAAGCTTTTTGAAAGGTAATTTTACCGGTGCCGGTAACTTTAAAGCGCTTTTTGGCGCTGCTGTTGGTTTTAACCTTTGGCATTACATAACTGTTTTGAGTTACTCCCTGCTGGCGTCCCGAAAACTATCAGGAACTTTTTGAGCCATGTGGGAAATGTTTAAAAAAGAGAACTATCTTTTTCGGGCGGCAAAGATAAGGGTAAACAGGCAGCATTGGAAAGATTTGAGAGAACTTTTTATTGGAGAGGAGCTGTCTGAAACCCCTGATTTGTCTGATTTAACTTATTATCCCAATTAATAAAACATTACGATGGATCAAACTAATATGCAGAATCTGTAGTTAAGACCGCTGGTTTACGGGTGATGACCCGTTCAGGACGGGTGAAGACCCCTGGTTTACGGGTGCTGACCCGTTCGGGACGGGTGAAGACCCCTGGTTTACTGGTGACGACCCGTTCGGGACGGGTTAAGACCCCTGATTTACGGGTGATGACCCGTTCGGGAAAGGGCAAAATATATGGACAACAACTAATAACCAGTCACAATTAAGTTAAATGGACATATTCTGAATTCATCTACTGGCGAACATCTCTTTTTGAATGCGGCAAATGCCGCTTACTGTTTAAATAAAATTTCTTTTCTTTAATATTCATTACCAAATGGTAAAAAATTTCCCATCATTCAAAACAAATTTTATGTACAAAAGCCCAGGGTTTCTTTTGCTATTTAGTGTAATACTATTTTCAGCATGCAATCATCACGACAGCAATGCAGGCAA
>JANNAM010000125.1:0-11340 GCA_031384415.1 Bacteroidota bacterium | reverse complement strand
AGCAAGAACATTGCCGCCATCATGGCATCCAAAATTTTCGGCATCAATGCCGAAAGGGTTTTATCGGGGTTTTTATTTTTAAGTGTGCTGGCTTATGTAAATGTTTTGCTGATGAGCAACCCACGGGTGATGTATGCAATGAGTGAAGACAAAATATTGCCGGCTTTCTTTAAAAAAAGGAATATTAAAACAGATGTACTCACCATTTCACTCAGTGTATTTGCGGCGCTGTGTGCTTTAATTGTTTTTTGGGCAAAAGAATTTGATACCGTTTTAAGTTTCTCTATTTTTCTGGATTGTTTTGGCATGGTACTTTCGGCAGGCAGCATTTTTATTTTAAGAAAGAAAACTGCTTATCTGAATGACAGCGGCATTTACATAATGAAATGGTATCCATTATTACCGGTAATTTTTATAATTGCATATTCTTTTGTGGCCATCAGTTTACTGATTACTCAAACAAAGCTCTGTCTGATTGGTTTGGCTGTAATGGCTGGCTTTATAGGAATTTATTTTGCAGTGAAAGCATTGCGAAAAAAAGAAACAATAAAATCTTAAAGAATAGCTCAAGGTTTGTTCCATACTTAATAAAAGATCTCAATCAGGGGTTTGAAAAAAAGGGTTAAACTTTGCCGCCTGTCATTTAGTTTTTCCTCTATTAATCAGCAATGGTTTATTTTTGTTTGATGCTGAAGAGAATTCTCCCGTTTATTTTGTTTTTCATTTTATCTTCTTATTCCTTTGCCCAGCAAAAATGGGATATGCTCAAATGCGTTAATTACGGGCTGGCCAATAATTTAACCATCAGGCAAAATGATTTTCAGTCGCAACTGGCCGAAGTGCAGTTTAAGCAAAGCAAGAATGCTTTTTTACCAACCGCCAGTGCATCGCTGAGCCCGGGTGTTTCTTTTGGAAGGTCACCGGTGCAGAACGCATTTGTTTATACCAACCAGGCAATTTTTAATAACAGCATCAACACCGGCGCAAGCATTGCCCTGCTTGATGGCAAGGTTAGAAAAAACACTGTTACCAAAGATGAACTTGACTGGAAAAGTGCACTTGCACAAAATGATAAACTGAAAAATGATATCGCACTTACCATTGCGGGGCTTTACCTGCAGGCTTTGTTAAGCAAGCAGCAAATAAAAATTGCTGAATTACAATTGCAGCAATCGAATGCACAGTTAAGCACCACCCGTAAAATGGTTAACGTGGGCACTTTGCCCGAACTGAATGCTGCCGAACTGGAAGCACAGGTAGCGAAAGACAGTTTAAATGTTGTGCTGGCAAGCCAAAGTTTTTTGCAGGCTGTGCTGGCTTTAAAAAATTACATGAGCCTTGACCCTGCCACTGCTTTTGATATTGAAACGCCGCCTGCCGATAAAATACCGGTGGAAACTTTTGCAGCACTTGACCCCGCTATTGTTTATGAACTGGCTTTAAAAAATCAGCCGCAGTTTAAAGTGAATGCTTTTAAGTTACAAGCCGCACAAACAAATTTGTTGATTGCAAAAGCCGGTTTAAGGCCAAGGCTTTGGGCAGATATTGGATTGAGTTCTGGCTTCAGCCGTGTGTTGTCGAAAACAAGTTATACGCAGCAAAGTTTTTTTGACCAGATAAAAAATAATTTCAGGCAATACATTGGCCTTAATGTTTCTGTTCCGCTGTTTGATGCTTTTAACACCCGTAGCAATATTGCAAGAAGTAAACTGAATATTGGCAGCCAGCAGCTCGGCATTGAGCAGGATAAACTTGCTTTGAAGCAGGATATTTATAAAGCGCATCTTGATGCAGTGACAGCATTTCAAAAATTTAATGCAGCAGGCATTAGTGTGAAAGCTGCCGAACGCAGTTTATCGTTTGCTGAAAAAAGATATAACGTAGGAATGCTGGGCACATTAGATTTGATCACCAACCAGAATAATTTGTTCAGGGCAAAGCAGGAATATGTGCTGAGCCAGTATGATTATGTTTTTAAAATGAAAGTGCTGGAATTTTATAAGGGGATGGGATTGAAGTTGTAAAAAAGCCAAAGCCCCTTCCTATCCTTCCCCGGTGGGGAAGGGAAATGGAGAAGATCTTAGCGAAGATTAGTCCGAAGAAAAAGCAGAGACTTTAAATTATTGCTGAAAAAAGATTTTAAGTTGATGTGACAGAGGCAATTTTTGGAAATGTTTAATGCACCGCCTCCTCTCTTCGGGAGAGGAGGAAGGGAGGAGAGGCTACTGAATAAAGATTTAATGTACAAGAGTGATTATTTTCACTTTTTACAAAAAAGTAAAAATAACAAACGACCGTTGCCACTGCAGCTGAACAATGCGATGTGGCCCGGCTCAAAAAAAATATAAAATGAGTAAATCGCTTAAATGGATTTTAATTAGTGTGGGAATTTTAGTGGTGCTGTTTGCAATACTCAGCAAAGCGGGAGTATTTAGCAAAAACCAGGGGCCAAAAGTTATTTCGGAAAAAGCACAAAAACGTACTATTATTGAAGTGGTTAATGCCAGCGGAAAAATTTATCCTGAAGTGGAAGTGAAAGTGAGCCCCGACATCAGCGGAGAAATTACTGAGCTTACTGTTCAGGAAGGTGATACTGTAAAGAAAGGGCAGATACTGGCACGCATTTACGCAGACATTTACAATATACAACGCAACCAGGCTGCAAGTGGTGTGGAGCAAACACAGGCGCAGGTGGCAAATGCACTGGCGCAGGTGGAAGCACTGAAGGCGCAGATGGAACAGGCGCAACGCAGCTTTGATATGCAAAAGAAATTGTTTGATGAAAAAGTAATAAGCAAAAGTGAATTTAATGTGGCCGATGCAGGATTGAAAAGCGCAAGGGCAAATTTCAATGCTGCATTGCAGGGCATTAGAGGAAACAAAGCAAGTGTGCAAAGCGCCAGGGCAAGCCTGGATAAAGCAAATAAAGATTTAAGCCGCACTGCTGTTATTGCACCAATGGATGGTGTGGTAAGTTTGCTGAATGTAAAAAAAGGTGAAAGGGTTGTGGGAAGCAATATGATGGCAGGCACAGAAATTTTACGCCTTGCTGATATGGCAATGATTCAGATAAGAGTTGATGTGCCGGAGAATGATATTGTAAAAGTTCATTTGGGAGATACTGCACTAGTGGAAGTGGAAGCTTACACCGACAGAAAATTTAAAGGCATTGTTACACAAATTGCCAGCAGCAATAACGGCGCTGCAAATAACAATGCACTGGCAAACACCAGTACCGATGTTACGCAATACAAAGTGTACATCCGCCTTATTGCCGACAGCTATCAAGATTTAATTGGCAAAGGTTCTTTCCCTTTTAAACCCGGCATGACGGCAACTGCCGACATACAAACCAAAACACATTTGAATGTACTGAGTGTGCCAATTAATGCTGTTACCACAAGGGACAAAAACGACAGCACCGGTAATGATAAAAAGAAAAAAGATGAAACGGATATAAGGCCCAACACAAACCCGGCCGATGATTTGGAAGTGGTGGTTTTTGTGTTGCAAAGCGACGGCACCGTAAAAAAAGTAAAAGTTAAAACCGATATACAGGACATTAACAATATTGAAATTATCAGCGGGCTTGCTGAAGGCGACGAAGTAATAACCGGGCCCTATGATGTGGTAAATAAAAAACTTAAGCCAAAGATGAAAGTGAAGGTGGTGGACAAAAAAGATTTGTTTGACAAATAATGCCCACCACCCTCCCGAAATATCCGGGACAGGCCTAAAGGGGGAGCTTAGAGCCTAATTATTTAAATACTCATTATAAAATCTTATAGAATAATTTAAAGTACGCTACACTTGAAAACAAAAATATTTACAGCTTTGCTGATGTTCATTTGCATGTTACACGTACATGGACAAAATAATACCCGTCTTACTGTAAACCTTTCTTCTCTTAAAAAAGATTCGCTCAATAATATTACACTGCAGCTTTTTCTGCTGCCGGATACTTCGCTTGTGACTTCGCAGGTATTTAAACCAACCGGCAACACATTTACTGTAACGAAATTCACTAAATACATTATCCGCATTTCTTCTGTTGGTTTTGAAACTATAGAAAAAACAGTAGCCGTTGCGGACAAGCCAGTTTCCATTTCAATTATTGTAAAAAGAAAAACAACTTCCTTATCAGTTGTTACTGTAAAATCCAAAAAGCCATTGGTAAAACAGGAAGATGATAAAACTATAGTAGATGCTGCTGTGCTTGCAGAAAGCAGCACCAATGCTTATGAAGTGTTGGAGAAAACACCCGGTGCCATTGTGGATCAGGATGGCAATGTTTATTTAAACAGCATGACAGCAGCCACCATTCAAATTAATGGCAGGGAAGTAAAACTAAGTACTGCCGACCTTGCTTCTTTATTAAAAAGTTTACCGGCCGGAAGTGTGAGTAAGGTAGAAATTTTACGCAACCCTTCTGCCAAGTATAATGCTGCAAGCACTGGCGGCATTTTAAATATTGTTTTAAAAAAAGGTATAAAGCTGGGCACCAGCGGCAATATGAATTCAAGTTATTTCCAGGGAGTATACAGCACCAAATCGGCAGGGTTTAATTTAAACAAGGGCGATGGCAAAATAAACAGTTACGTTAATTACCAGTTTACCGACAAAAATAATTTTGAAGAACTGAATTCAAAAAGAATTATTGCAACCGATAATTCCACTTTAGACCAGCGGGCATATACTACCTACCCTTCTTTTAATCATTACCTGGGTGCAGGCATTGACATTAGTTTTACAAAAAAATTCAGTGCTGATTATGATATCCGCTTTAGCGGCAATGATAACAGGAGCAGCGCAGACAACTTCAGTAATATTGTAAACAACAGCAATCAAACTGTTACCGGCAGCAATGAATCTTTTATTAATAACATTACAAACACTTCATACTGGAGCAACGAGTTTTCCACCAATCTTAAAATAGACAGCCTGGGCAGTGAATGGGAAACAGAATTTGATTACACCAATTACAATAGCAAAAACAAACAGCAATACAATAATTATTATTACCTGCCTGCAAAGAATTCTTTGTTGGGAGATGGGAACAGCAATAACCGAAAAAATATTTTTACATTTAAAACTGATTTGACGCTGAAGCTAAAAAAGAAATGGGCCATCGAAACAGGTTTTAAAACCAACAGCAGCAACAGCAGTAATTCGGCTGTCTATTTTTATCAAACAGGATTATCGGGAAGGTTACCTGATACCTTTCAAACCAATAGTTTCCACTATAAAGAATCCATTACTTCTGTTTACCTGCAAATTGCAAAAACAATATGGGGCTTCACCATTAAACCTGGTATACGAATAGAAGGCACGAATATTAGCGGTACTCAAATTGTTCCAAAAGATACTGCCCTTTCTATAAAACGTACCGATGCTTTTCCTTACCTCTATCTTCGTCACCGGCTTTTTAAACTGTTTGGCTTTAATGTAATTGGCAACACTGTTTACCGCCGCAGCATTTCCCGACCTTATTACGAAGTGCTGAATCCTTTTCCAAAATATGTGGACCAGTATCTTTTTGATGTGGGTAATCCAAACCTAAAACCACAGTTTACCACTAACTATGAGTTTAATATTATGGCAGATGATTTTCCGATATTCAGTATTGGTGTAAATAAAACAAAAGATATTTTCAGTAATGTTACTTATCAGGATGATGTAACAAAAATTGCCTACCGCACTTATGATAACCTTGGAAAAAACAAAGAACTATACATGCGTATTGTTGGCGGCGTTCCTCCTGGCGGAAAATTCTTTTTTTATGCCGGCGCTCAGCATAACTTCAGCGAATACGAAGGCATTTATCAAAACCGCCCACTGAATTATAAAAGAGGAACCTGGACATTTTTTACTTACCAGCAACTAAAAGTTAATCCTAACCTTACTGTAAGTGTAAATGGTTTTATGCGTACAAAAGGATTGCAAAATTTTTATGAGCTGAAAACCTTTGGTGGTTTAACTATGAGCATCAACAAAACCGTTCTGCAAAAAAAGGGAAACATCATCCTTGCCTTTAATGACATCTTTCGGACGAACCAGGTAAGTTTTGCATTAAATCAGGGTACTGTAAGTGCAGCCGGCCAAAGGTTCAATGATACAAGGAGAGCCGGCATTACCTTCCGCTATAATTTTGGCATCAAGCCCAAAGAAGAAAAAAAGGACATGTTTGAGCAGCCTGCAGAAAATTAAAATCACCTGAAATAAGTTTCAGCTATTGCTACACTTTCTGGCTTGCCCACATCCACTAATGCATCGCCACTGTGGTCGTAACCAAGAATGAGATTGTCTTTTGCCAGGTCAAGATAGGCTTCAGTTAAAGAAAATTTACCTGCTTGTTTTATAAGAGAAAAAACATTGGGTTCAAAAACAACTACACAACTGTAGGCCATTGGTCTTAAATTATTTTTTTGAATGGAGATTTTTCTTTCGCCGGTTGCGCTGTTTTCCCATCCGCACAATTGATTATTTTCATCAAACAAAAAATTACGGGAGGTTTTCCTGTTCGTAATTCCAAAAGAAATTAGGGGTTTATGCTGCTGGTGAAATGCCAGCAGTTTATTCAAATCCAAATTGGTAAGAATATCTACATTAAGCGTTACAAATGGTTCATTGCCTTGCAGCAAAGCCCTTGCTTTTAATAATCCTCCTCCTGTTTCCAATACTTCGCTACTTTCATCGCTTATGATAATATTACTGCCCCAGCCGTTGTTTTCTTTAACTGCATCAACAATTTGATTTGCAAAATGATGAACATTAACCACTACATCGGTAATATTGAATTGCTGCAGGTATTCAATATTTCTTTGCAGCAAAGATTTATCATTTACCAGTGCAAGTGCTTTGGGATGTACATCTGTCCATGGTTTAAAACGGGTTCCCAGGCCGGCAGAAAAAATCATTGCTTTCATTCTGTTTTCCAGTTTTCTCTATTGTTGTGATTCAAATGAATCTTCACCTTAAATTTATTTCTTAAATGTCTCGCCAGCGCTTCGGCAGCATAAACACTCCTGTGCTGTCCGCCGGTGCATCCAAAATTTATCACCAGGCTTTCAAAGCCACGCTTTATATAATCCTCTACCGAAATGTCAACGATATTATAAACATTGTTTAAAAATTCAGACATTTTTGTTTGCTGCTCTAAAAAATCTTTTACTGGTTTATCAAGGCCAGATTGTGATTTGTATTCATCAAATCTTCCTGGGTTTAATATGCCTCTCATGTCAAAAACAAAACCGCCGCCATTTTTTGTTTCATCTTTTGGATAACCCGTTTTTATAAAAGAAAAACTGTTGATGGTTACCAGCAAGGGAGTTTCGTCGGTAGCCTGCAATGGTGTAAACTCCTGTATCACTTCATCGCTGATGCATAGTTCCAGCACTTTTTTAAATTCAGGAACAGCTATTCCCACATTCTGATTATTGATAAACCATTTTAAATTCTGCAATGCTAATGGTATGCTTGTTAAAAAGTGGGCTTTGCGTTCAAACAAACCCCTGAAACCATAAGCACCCAGTACCTGCAGCAATCTTATCAATACATAACCATTGTACTGGCTGCGGAAAGTATCTCTGTCAATGCTTTCATCCACCAGCTTTTCAAATGCATCCATATAATCTTCCAGCAGCTTTTGTTTCCAGTCATCAGGCAAATTTGCTTTTGCCTGCCACAATAAAGACGCCACATCATATTGCGGCGCTCCCTTCATGCCGCCCTGGTAATCTATAAAGTGAACAGCGTCATCAGGGGTTACCATTATATTCCTGCTCTGAAAATCACGGAACATAAAATATTTATACTCTGTGTGAGAAAGGTAATTGCTCAACGCTTCAAAATCGTCAATCAGTTTTTGTTTATCGTAAGGCCGGCGCAAAGCATCTAAAAAATAATATTTAAAATACAGCAGGTCGGCCATGATAGCCTGCTTACCAAAAGAAGAATTGGTAAGGCATTTTTTATAATTCAGTTCTTCATGACCCTTCACCTGCAGCAACACCAACTGCTGCAAACTTTTTTTATAAAGATTGTATACATCAGTTGTAAAACCGTTTTCTTCCAGCTTATTCAACAATGAAGTATCGCCAAAGTCTTCCTGTATATAAATATTTCTGTCCGAATTGATATAATATATCTCAGGAGTTACTAATCGCTTCTTCTTAAAATGATTAGAGAAATAAATAAAGCTTTCATTCTCTTTTAAGTTGGCACCATAAGTAGCAATAAAAGTTTTATGGGCCGTATGTATTCTAAAATAATGCCTTTCGCTGCCGGCCTGGGGCAGTTTATCAATGGCTGTAATGGGTTCGTTGCTGTATTGCTGAAATAATGCTGTAATTTCTTCCTTTACCGTTTGCATGAATTGTTATTGACGGTAAAAATAGAATATTTTGTTCATCGGCTGACTACTGTCATTCACTGATAAAATAAAAAACTCCGGCATATAAACCGGAGTTGCATTTTTAAAAACAATCTTTACCACCTTACTTCACCAATCTCTACTTCGCCATATTGGTTATCTATTGCAACATTCAGCACTTCCATAGTTTGCTTTTCTTTCTGAAAGTTTTTAAATATTACCAACCTTACATAAGAAGGTATTTTTCCGGCATTATCTTCATAGTAGTCGTATGCATTTATTTTAATCTTGTACCTGCCCTGCCTGGCATTCTTTAATGAATACTCTTTGCTGTTTTCGTAATAATAATTATTGTAAAAAGTAGAAAAATACCCGCCGTTTTTTGTGCTAGGGTTACTGTAGTTACAAACTGCACCGCCCGGTTCAACTACCTGAAAATTATATACATCATAATTGTTGCTTTCCACCACAATCCTTAAATCAACCGGCAGCGGTTTAATAAGGTTTTGATTGATATAACTGATATCGAGTTTCTCTTTATGTAAGGCAATCACCGCATTCATTTCGGTAAGTGCCAGTTCCTTTATATTGCCATAACTGTAATACAATTCTTTCTGTTCGGTAATGATTTTGTAATAAGTATCCACCGCTTTTTGAAAATAGCCTTTTTGAAAATAAGCCAGCGCAAGGTCTCTTAGCGTTGAAAGATCGTTGGCATACACAGCAAGAATTTGCTGGTAAATGGTAATTGCTTCATCAAATTTATTTCTGTTTTCAAGCAGGTAAGCCGCAGCTTTCAGGCCTGTGCTGTTTCCTCCGCACAATTCAATGCCATTGTATAATACTTCCATCGCTTTATCATCTTTGCCTTTTTCAAATAAAAAGTCTGCCACATCAAAATAAAAACCGGGGTATTTATTATTTTCTTCTTCAAGCGCTAAATAAGTTTCCCAAATTTCGTTGTAAGAAGCTTTCCTCATTTCCTGCATATACTCCACTTCCTGCATAGCATCAAGCTTATAGGATGTCCATTTGTTTTGGCCCCAGTAATTTTTTCTTGCTCTTTTAGAAGTAATAACGATTGCGCCATTGGCGCCCTGCGAACCAAACAATGCTGCGGCAGATGGCCCATGCAACACAGTTACGTTTTCTATTTCATCAGTATTTATATCTCTTGCATCGGGTACAACAGTTCCGTCAAGCACATACAATACCGGCGTGTTATTGCCTAATGATGACTCTTCCCTTAATCTTACAATGGTATTTCCATCAAGCATTGCCGAAGATTGGCTACGAATTTGTATGCCGGCTACTTTTCCTGCCAGGGCATTGTTGATAGTCGTTTCTCTAATAGTAGTCAACTGTTCATTACTCACCACCTGTACATTTGATGATGTTGACCTTGCAGTTCGTTTTATTCCAAAAGCAGTTGTTACTACTACTTCTTTCAAATCTGTTGTGGTGCCGCTTCCGGGTATTCCTGCATTTATCATTACAGTAGCCTGTTCATTATTGTTTTTTTGCTTATCGTCAATGTTCGGTTCACTTACTGTTGTAAAAGCACGCTTCGTCAAATCAATAAGTGGTTCTTTAGCATCCCACCATTTTATGCGCTGGTTATAACTGTTAATCACAGGCTGCAAGGCATCCTGTTCAGTAAATGCTTTCATCTCTCGTATCTTATACTCACTTTTATACACATAATTCATCTCCGCACATTTTAGTTCCAGTTCCTTCGGCGGCGCAATTTTATAATTGATATAGTCCTCAATTCTTTCCAGCACCAAATATGATGTTTGCGGTGTCACCACTTTTTCTGTTAATCCAAACACAATCATATCCTGCCAGCCATAATAATAATTGGGCCTTCCGTAAACAATGGAATCATATTTTTTAAGCATTTTTATTTTGCTGAATAATTCTTTATTGCAGTTTTCGGCGGCATCAATAAAAATTCTGCCGGTTCTGTTTACTGTGTTGTTATTTCCATACATCAATTGCAGCGTATCTGACTGTCTAATTGTTCCTGAAAGAAAAATACCTTCTCCAAGTTTCAGTGGCATCAGTTCATTTACAGTAACAGCATGCTTTGAAGAAGTATATCTGAAAAGGAAATTCTCTCCTCTCTCAATTTTCTTTACAGCATCATTTACTGATAAGCGGTTCAGCCAAATAATATTTCCACCGCTGTTGCCCACCATTTTTTGCAATTGCGGCTGGTTATATTCATCACCTGACACAATGCAATTAACCTGCACAGCTCCAGGCTTTGGCACAGCATTGCCGAAAGAATTAATCCCATCAGAAAACAACAGTATAACATCTGATGCTTCTGCAGAAAAATCAAGATTGCCCAGCACTGTTGCACCCGAATAATTGTAGTCCAGCAAATGTTTCCTGATGTGGTAAAAGTTTTTATCAGCAGTTGTAAATTGTATGGTATCTAATAATTGCTGGTTAAAAAGTATAATGGTTGTTTTACTGATATTGTTTACTTCAATATATCTTTCTAAAAAGTCAAGTTCTTTATACAACTTTCGTGAACTGGCTGATTTAGATGCGTCCCAAAAAACTGTAACCGATTTTGGCTGCACTTCGTAATACTGATTCACATCAGGAAAATAACGCAACAGGAAATTGGCTGCTCCATTCCCACCCGAAATACACAACTGTGTTTGGTTTTGCAACAAAGGAATATAAAATGAAACCGGCTTGTTCAATGCAATGTTTTTTGTTTCCCAATAATAAGATGCACTATTATTCAGCAAGGCAAAATCTGCCCTGTACAAAAATCCCTGGTTGCCTATTGGTTTTGAAGCAGGGTTGGATACATTAATTTTTAAACGGAAAGTTTCTGTTAAGCCAGGAAAATTGAGCGGCAAATGATAACTAAGTTTTGCACTGTCTTCTTTCATCAGTTGTGTAATGGTCATGCTTACTTTGCGGCTGCTGTGTGCAGCTATCGGGTA
>JANNAM010000178.1:0-10927 GCA_031384415.1 Bacteroidota bacterium | reverse complement strand
ATTCTGTGTGCCAAGATAACCAGGCTGGCTGTTGTAGGCAGAGTAATAACCATCTTTGTCACAATGCCATATATCAACGCGGGCTCCGTAAACAGGATTGCAGTTCGTATCCTGTACAGTAATTGTAAGTGTTAGTACAATTCCTGTTTTTGTTTCTCTTATATCTGCACGGGAGATGGATGAAAATGTTATTGGGTCAGATGGATAAGGGCCTCTTGTTTCAGCAGGGATCAATGAACAGGCTGTTGGACTTTCATCAGTTGTTCCTGATGATAAAACTTCGCTGAAAGGAATAACTGAAGCTGCCCCAGCTAATCCGAGCCCCTTTAAAAAATCTTTGCGTTGCATAAAAATGGTTTTAGTTGATGATTCCCTGAAATTTAATACCGTTGCCGTTATTTTGCTGTCTACCGGTGAATAGCTCATTTGTACCGGTGAATTTTGATGAAATGAACGCAGCGGATTTTTTTTCGCTTTATTTAATAAAAGTATTGCGGGTAAAACAGGCAAAAGATTATAATCGTTCAGCAAAGCAAATCTGCCGACTAAAGTTTTGTTAAAGGGAAGATATTTTTTGAAGACAAAATTTAAAGTCCTTTGTTCATCCATTCATCAATAAAGCTGCTGTAGCTGTCGCTCACGGGCAATTCATCGCCAGAATTGAGCAATACTTTCCTGTTGAGTATAGAAGAAACTTTTGAAACGGGCACTATGTAGCTACGGTGAATGCGTTTGAATTTGTCGGCCGGTAATTTTTCCAGCACCGATTTTAATGTCATTAAAGTGAGAATAGGTTTAGAATTGCTGATATGAATTTTTATATAATCTTCCAGTCCCTCAATATATTCAATGCTGTCAAGGGCAATTTTTACCATCCTGTACTCAGAACGCACAAATAATTGTTGTTCCTCTTTATTTGACGGAGTATTTTTTAACTGGTATTGTTCTACTGCTTTTTTGACCGCTTTTGAAAATCGTTCGTATTCTATTGGCTTTAATAAATAATCAATGGCTTCCAGTTCAAATCCCTCAAAGGCAAACTTTTTATAGGCAGTAGTAAAAATAACCATCGGTTTGTTTTGCAGGGAACGTACAAGATCAATTCCTGTAATGTCAGGCATGTTAATATCAACAAAGAGCAGATCAATTTCATGCTGGCGCAAAAATTCACTGCCGGCAATGGCATCATCAAAAACCTGTACCATTTTTAATGAAGGGGTAAGCTCTGCATATTCTTTCAGCAACTGCAGAGCCAGCGGCTCATCATCTATAGCAATACATTTTAACTGCATTATTCGGTAATTTTATTTTGATATAAGGTAAGCAATACAGTAAATAAGCCATTATCTTTTGTAATGATCAATGAATGCCTTCCATAATACAAATGTTCCAGCCTTTTTTTAGCATTGGAAATACCAATACCTGTTCGTTCAGTCATACGTTCTGCAGAGAAAATTTTGTTTTGGCAAAAAAGAATTGTCTTATCATCCCCTGTTGCATCTAATTTGATTACCAGCAAGGTATCTTCATTGTTGCTGAGGCCATGTTTAAAAATATTTTCTGCAAAACACATTAAAAGCAGCGGAGCAATTATTTTATTCTCTGTATTTCCTTCGACACTGTATTCAAGCCTTACTTTTTTTCCCAGCCTCATCCGCTGGAGTTCAATATAATCATTCAGGCAGTTTATTTCGCTTTGCAGCGGAACAAAATCAGTTGTTACCTCATCCGTAATATACCTGAGTATATTAGATAGTTTCATTATTGAGCCTGGGGTATTTTCATCTTTGACGATTGCCAGCGAATAAATATTATTGAGCGTATTAAATAAAAAGTGAGGATTGATTTGCGCTTTTAAAAAGGAAAGTTCAGCATTGGCTTTATCAGCTTCCGCCTGCAGTGCTCTTTGTTCTGTTTGGCGCCATCTCTTGTTCGTATCTATTGCCATACCCAATGCAATCACAACTGTAAATAAAAAAATGCTTACAATATCAAATTGAGGCGGCACTCTTTCCATTTCTCCTGGTGGCAGATCATTCAATGGTGGATTTCCGGGTGGTAGCCGCCTTGTTTCATTTTGGGGCTCCTGCTGTGAATGTGCCAGCAGTTTGTCGAACGGTTTAAAAAAGAAAACACCACTGAACAATAACAATAAAGATAAAATGTATAAAGCCAGTTTTTGTTTTACAAAAAATTTTGGTATTAGCAAAAATGTATGCAGGTAATAAATAAAAAGATAACATCCTGTAAATAACCAGTACTGCCATGATATAAGAAGCTGTTCAATATTATGAAAACCCGACTGGGCGGCAATAAAAATAACAGGCAGCGCAAGAAAGAAAATACAACCAATAATATGTGTAGATATTGCTGAAACTTTCAAGGGAAACATTTAATAAAGAAAGTTACAGTATTTCATCAAAATGATAAAGTATCGGTAAGTAAGCATTTTGTGTGGATGAAATCAGGGCATCCGTTCCATAAACAAATGGCGGTCATTATTTTTTGTATGCTTAAAACCAAAACTCAGGTACAATTGCAGGGCCGGGTTATCGGGGTATACATGCAGCGTTACAGGAATTTGTTTCTGCTCTGATCTTTTTATAAGCCCGGAGAGAATTTCTTTACCTATTCCCTTGCTCCTGAATTCGGGTAACAATGAAATATCAACAAGGCGGATCTCTGCAGCTGTTTCCCAGGTATATAAACGGCCGGCAGGCTGCTTGTTGTATAAAATAATTTCAAATGCAGCGCCGGGATAATTTTTTTGTATTCGGCTTCCTGCGCCATTGACTGCATTATTATAAAGGCATTCTTTTGTTCTTCGGGCCAGTTGGTAAGGCTTAATCCTTTTTCACGAGTGCTGCGGTAAACCTTTTCTACAAAAAGAATGTCGCTATCTTTTATTTGCCTGAAGCTGATCATTTAACCAGATTATTTTTTACTGCAGTTCTTTTAATATTTGTGGATACAATTTCTTCATTAAAAATGCTCTTGCTTTTGTTTTTTCGGTACTTCCTCCCGAACGCAGATCCTTAATAATGCCATTTGAATCAAGAATAATACTTACAGGGAAGCCATTGCCAAAGTTAAGCCTGTAACATTCTGTTTCTGACATTTGTAAAACAGGATAAGGAATTTGATATTTTGCTTTCACTTTTTTTATTGTTTTCAAATCATCAAACGTAAAAGAAATGAAAAGGAAATTCTTTTTAGCTTTTAGTTTTTCATACAGTTCTTTCAGTGCTTTAAATTCAGCAACACATGGGGGGCAGGCTGCAAACCAGAAATTAATAAAAACTGTTTTGCCCATAAAATTATCATTGGTAAAAACTGAATCATTCAGCTTGCCGCTGAAAGCAGGAAATGGTTTTCCAATTGCTTCTAATTCTTTTGCCCTGAAAAAAGAATCCACATTCATTCCTGGTTTAAATACAAAGGGTTCCTGGCTGAATGCGGAGTAGGCAATGAACATTAAAATAGCCAGGAAATACTTCTTCATATAAAATCAGCAATTATGAATTTCAATACAATTTATTTTGCCACCACATATTTTTTCCATTTCTCAATCACTGCCTGCATGTCATCTGGCAGTTCGCTGGTAAAAAAAACTTCTTTTCTTGTTCGTGGATGAATGAAGCCAAGTTCCTTTGCATGCAGTGCCTGGCGGGGGCAAAGGGCAAAGCAATTATCAACAAACTGTTTGTATTTGGTAAATACAGTGCCTTTCACAATTTTGTCGCCACCATAAAAATCATCATTAAAAAGTGGATGGCCAATATGCTGCATGTGAACCCTTATCTGGTGCGTACGGCCTGTTTCAAGCCTGCATTCAACCAATGTTACATAATTAAATTCTTCCAGTACTTTGTAATGGGTAATGGCTTCTTTGCCATGTTCGCCATCGGGGTAAGTGGTAAATAGTTTTCTGAAACGCTGGTGGCGGCCAACATGCCCTGTTATGGTTCCTTCCTTGTTTTCAAAATTGCCCCAAACCAATGCAATGTAGCGGCGGTGAACGGTATGATTAAAAAACTGTTTGGCAAGGTCGGTCATTGCTTTGGGCGTTTTTGCCATTACCAATAAGCCCGTCGTGTTTTTGTCTATGCGGTGTACCAAACCAAAACGGGACAGTTCATTTTCATCCAGTTTGGGATTTTGCTCCAGCAGGTAATGAGCAACACCGTTTACCAAAGTGCCGCTGTAATTTCCGCTGCCCGGATGCACCACCATGCCGGCAGGTTTATTGATGATGAGAATGTCTTCATCCTCATAATGAATATTGAGCGGAATATTTTCGGGAACAATATCTGAGTGGTCGGGTGCTTTGTTATCAAACACCACCACTTTATCTCCTGGCTTTATTTTGTAATTGTTTTTTATGGGCTTTTCATTAACCAGCACCATTTCATTTTCAATACCCTGCTGAATTTTATTTCGGGTGGCACCTTCAATACGCTGCATCAAAAATTTGTCAATACGCAAAGGTTCCTGTCCTTTGTCAATCGTAAGGGTAAGTTTTTCGTACAATTCGTCGGAGTCCTGTATTTCTATTTCCTCTTCTGTTGTCATAATGTTTGTATCAACTTTAAATATGCGGCCTTTAACTTTCAGCCTTATCTTATCTTTGCAAAATAAATCAATTGCATTGGATAAACAGGAAGTTATATTTAAAGACCTTGGCATTATAGACTACAAAAAAGCCTGGGATTATCAGGAAGAGTTGTTGGCTAAAGGCGTAGAAATTAAAAGGCAGCTCCGGAGTTTAGAGTCTGAAGTTAAAAGTACTGAGTCTGGAACAAGAATTTTATCGCCGGGAAACGTTTTTATTAACTCCGAACTCACAACTAAGCACTACCTTCTTTTTTGTGAGCATCCTGCAGTTTACACTTTAGGAAAAAGCGGAAAAAAAGAACATGTGCTGATGAGTGATGAAGAATTGGAAGAAAACAACATTGAATTTTATGATACCAACAGGGGAGGAGATATAACATTTCATGGTTTGCAGCAAATTGTTGGTTATCCCATCCTTGATTTGGAAAAATTTGAAACTGATATTGGTAAATATTTGCGTAACCTGGAAGAAGTAATTATTGATATGCTTGCCAGCTATGGCATTAAAGGTGAACGCAGCAAGGGCGAAACAGGAGTTTGGATTGATTCAGATATAAAAGGGAAAGAACGTAAAATTTGTGCTATGGGTGTAAGGTGCAGCCGCTGGATAACCATGCATGGCTTTGCATTAAATGTAAATACCGACCTCAGCTACTTTAATAATATTATTCCTTGTGGCATCCAAAACAAACAAGTTACTTCTATAGAAAAAGAAACGGACAATAAAGTAAATTTTGAAGAAGCAAAAGAAAAACTGCAACAGAGTTTTGAAAATGTGTTTGATGTAACACTGGTATGATTATTTATTTTTCCCGTCCATTTCATCCACAGGAATCTGCTGGTTTTTACCGTCTTTAAATACATAAAATTTATTGCTTTCGACAAGATGGCCATTTTCATACAACTCAAAATGAAACCATCCGGCATGAACAAAATTTACTCGTTCGATGATGAGGTAAGTTTCGGTTATTTTATTAAGCTCAAAAACAGGCTGGTGCAGTTCATCAAAAAACCTGACAGCATATTTTTTTGTGGCAGCATCTGGTAAGCTTATAATGATATGGTTGTCTTTGCCCGAATAAATTTTTCTGCTGGCCACCCAGCCGGTTTGTAGAGGTACAATAATTTTTTGTTCAGCAAGGCTGTCAGACTTTTCTGCGGCAATAATACTTCTGGCAGTGTCTTTAACCGGTCTTCTAATGGGCGAAAAAAAATAATTTCCTCCTTCAAACGATATAAAAACACGGTAATACATTTTGTTGTAGGGCGGTTTTACGTCTGCATAACCATTTTCGGCATTTTGGGGACTAAGCACCGAGCCGATGGTAGTATAATTCTTCAGGCTGTCGAAAGAACGCTGGATACTGATAGAAGCAAGTTGTTTTTTATAATTGTTTTTCCAGCTTATAATTATCTGACCGCTTATATTTTTTACAGCAATGTTTGGCAATGTATCCTGCGCCGCCAGTTGAAGGGTTGCAACCATAGTGAACAGAATGCTCAGAAATAAAATCTTCCTCATATTTACGGACAGGATATAGCTTCAATGTTGAGTTGCAAATATAAAGCCCTGAAGAAAGAATCAGAAATTTAATGTTCCCACAGGCAGTGAACAATTTCCCTGCAGTCCACCGGTATGTAAACAAAGAATATTGCTTTTTATTGGAAAATGATTGTTTTTTATTTTATCAAAAACTGCAAAAAGCATTTTTGCAGTGTAAACAAAATCGGTTGGCAGGCGATATTGCTGCCATATCTGATTCATAAAAGCAATCAGTTCATCTGTTTTTTTTGCGTAACCACCAAAATGATAATCCGGCAAAATTTCTAATTGTTTTTTGGGAAATTGCCTTTTTGTAAGATGCAGTATTCTTTCCTCAGTATCATTCATCCCTTTTAAAACATTTACTGCAATCAATTGCTGATTTTCATCTGTGGCGGTTAATAATCCTGCAAGGCTTGTGGCAGTGCCGGTTGCTGTGCAAATGTGGGTGTAATTTTTACCTTTTATTAAATCCATCATCAATGCAGCGCCTTTTACCCCCAAAGGATGATAACCGCCTTCGGGAATAATAATGCTGTTGCCAAATTCATTCTGCAATATTGAAAGTAAATCAGCCTTTTCTTTTTTATCGTATTCAGCTCTTGATATAAATTTCAATTTCATCCCATATTCAATGCATTGCTGCAATGTGCTGCTCAGTTGAGCAGATTTTTCCCCACGAACAATGCCAATGCTTTTTAAACCATTTGTATTGCAGGCAAATGCGGTTGCAATTAAATGATTGGAATAAGCCCCGCCAAAAGTGATAATAGTTTTATGTGATGAAAGAACAGCTTCTTCTATAAAATAATGCAGTTTAAAGAGTTTATTGCCTGAGACAACAGGATGGATTTTATCGAGCCTCAGAACAGAAAGGGAAACCCCGTTTTCAGTAAACAAGTTGTCGGTTGTTATATTTTCTAAACCGGGTAAATTCATTTCAACTTATCAGGATTGTTTTATCTTGCAAACTCAAAATTGCATCATTTTTATTTCTTAAAATTTAATTCTTATTTATCAATGCAGCCTACTCTTATAATTTTAGCCGCCGGCATGGCAAGCCGCTACGGAAGCATGAAACAAATACAGGGCTTTGGCCCAACCGGGGAAACCATTATGGATTATTCTATTTACGATGCCATCAGGGCTGGCTTTGGTAAAGTAGTTTTTATAATCCGTAAAGATTTTGCCGATAATTTTAAAAATATTTTTGAACCAAAACTGAAGGGAAAAATTAAAACAGAATATGTTTACCAGGAGATGGATTCTTTCCTGGAGGGTTTTGAAATTCCGGAGGAAAGAACAAAACCCTGGGGCACGGGCCATGCAGTGTTGTGTGCAAAGGATGTGGTAAAAGAACCTTTTGCTGTTATCAATGCCGATGATTTTTATGGCAGGGATGCTTTTGCAAAGGCCGCAGCTTTTTTGCAGCATGATTGCTCCGAAAAAAAATATTCGCTGATTGGGTACGAACTTATAAAAACCCTGAGTGAGCATGGCACTGTAAGCCGTGGTGTGTGTGAAGTGGATAATGATGGCAACCTTGTAAGCATTAATGAACGCACTAAAATATACAGCGAAGGCGTGAAGATTGTATATGAAGAAAATGAACTAAAACGTGAAGTGCCTTTCGACTCGCCGGTATCAATGAATTTCTGGTGTTTTCATCCCACTCTTTTTCCGGCTACCGAAAAATTGTTTCATCATTTTGTTCAGCAAAATATAAGCAATCTTAAATCAGAATTTTTTATCCCCATTATTGCCGAAGATTTTATGCAGCATCACGGCGGCAGCATAAAAGTTATTCCCTGCTCATCGCAATGGTTTGGTGTTACTTACAAAGAAGATGCACCGGGTGTAAAAGCAAGTATTGATAATTTAATTGCTGCATCCGAATATCCATCTTCGCTTTGGGGATAAACTGTAAGTAACTTTCAGGCTTATTGTTTTCCTTTTATCTAATTTCATTTTTCTTTACAATGAAGCAAATCCTGCTTTGTTAATCCTTCCAATCCTCTGCTAAAATTCAGTTTAACCTGAACACTGCAACAATTTTATTATGAGGAAATTTTCATCGCTGTTTATTTTATTTATTACCTGTGGTTTTATTGTAAATGCACAATCTGCAAAGGTTGATACTTCCAAATATTATCTGTTAAGGCCATCGCAGGTTTTTGATGGCAAAGAAATTAAAAAGAATACCTGGGTACTGGTAAAAAACAATATGATACAGGAAATGGGCGCCCCGGGTTCCTTTACTTTTCCATCCAATGCTGTAATAATTGATATGGAGGGCAAAACTTTATTGCCCGGTTTAATAGATGGACATACTCATTTGTTTTTGCACCCATATAAAGAAACATCCTGGGAAGACCAGGTGATTAAAGAAACAAGGGCCGAAAGAATTATCCGTGCCGCCAATCATGCCAAAACAACATTGCTTGCAGGCTTCACTACTATACGTGATATGGGAACACAGGGCGCAGGTTACGAAGATGTAGGTTTGGATATCAGCATTGAAAAAGCAGTAACACCCGGCCCAAGGATGCTGACTGCAACAAGAGGTTTATCAGCATCGGGTGTTTATACATCACGGGATTTTGCAACAGAAAGCAATGCACCCAAAGGGGCTGCCGAAGCAGATGGCAAAGACGGTTTGCTGAAAGAAGTGAGGGCACAAATTGGTGCAGGTGCAGATGTGATTTATGTTTACTGCGAAAGCCGTGGCACTGCAACCAGCCAGCCTACTGTAACCTTTACAGAAGAAGAATTAAAACTGATTGTTGATCTGGCAAAAAGCTCCAACCGGCAGGTGGTGGCCAGTGCCAGCACTCCTGATGGAATATTGAGGGCTTTAAATGCCGGAATCACCATCATTTCGCATGGCGATAACGCCACGCCGGAATTATTTAAAAAGATGAGTGAAAAGGGGGCAGTTTTATATCCAACCCTGGCTCATGTAGAAATGGGTTTCATAAACAGGGGCTGGAAACGGGGTGCTGACAAAGACCCGGACCGTATAAGGATGAAAAAACAAAATATTGCCGATGCTTTAAAAAGTAAAGTGCAAATAAGTTTTGGCAGCGAAGCCGGCGGCTTTGTGCCTCATGGTAAAAATTATCTTGAACTGGAACTGATGGTGGACTATGGCATGAGCCACCTGGAAGTTTTAAAAGCAGCTACATCGGGCAATGCAGATTTATTTGATATGAGTGGAAGAATTGGAAGGGTAAGAGTTGGTTTGTTTGCCGATTTAATTGCAGTAGATGGTGACCCTTCGGTTGATATATCTAAGATTGAGCAAATAAAGTTTGTAATGAAAGACGGTGTGATTTACCGCAACGAACTTAATAAATAGAAGAACCCATGTAATAAAAAAACGGCTCCGGGAATCGGGGCCGCTTTTGTTTAGTCAGCATTGTTTAAGATTTTAACTTCAACAACACCTGCACTGCATTATTAGCACCCTGCTTTACTTCTATGTCTTTAACAATGGCTTCTTCAAAACCTTCTTTGAAAACTCTAATAGTGTAAGAACCTGCTTTTAATGGCTTGATGGTGAAGTTACCCTTTGAAGTGGTGCTGGCCGACATTTCTGTGCCTACCAAATCTACTTTTGCATCCCTGATAATTTTATTGTCTTTTGCATTGATCACTTTACCCTTTAGCCGGGTGGAAGTGGATGCTGCATTTACAATAATGCGGTTGCTTTTGTAGGCCGTCAAAAAATCGGGGTTGGTTGTTTTAAAATTTACCGCCAGTTTATCTAACTGGTTTTTTAAAAGCTGGTCGGTTTCTTTAAAAAGTGTTTTGAGATTTTTTTGTGCAGTGCTGCGTAAACTTACTGCATTGCGTGGGGCTGGCACTACTGCTGTGTAGCTGTCAATGGAAGCCTGCAACGCATCTACCAGCGATTTTGTGAGGCCATAATCTTTCATGGCATCCAGGTTTTGGGATGCTGCCTTATGAATGTTCTGGCAACGGGGAATAAGCAATTCATCTTTTGAACGCAATAAATCGCTTACTGAAAAATTTACTTCCTGCTGCAGGGGTAAATTTTTAGTGTTGGTGGCAAATGCAAAAACAAGGGCAGCAATATCGCCACTGAGCCCGGTAAGCGATTTTTTGTCTTCGGTTTTACCCATGGTAACACCCTTGGTTACTTTTTCTTCCTGCTGCGATGTGGAGATGATGGCAGAGATGTTTGCTTTAACAGCATCGAAAACGGTGCTGAAGGCAGGTACAGATTTAACGGTGGCATCGTTGGCCAGCCCGTGTTGCAAAACTGCACTGTACATGTTCAGTTTTGCTTCTTCAACTTTTGTCATTGTTTTACTGTTTTGTTTTAATGAATGGAGATACCATAAATAAAACGCAATGAGATAGTATTTTTCATAAAAAAAACTGTTAAATGAAACTGAAAGCAATGTTAATGTGGCAGGTTACGCATTGAATGAAGCACCTGCTAACGGGCATGATGAACAGACGAACGGACGTGATTGACAAGCGAACGGACATGATAAAGAAACGAAGGGACGTGATGAACAGGTGAATGGACATGATGGAGGAGCGAACGGACGTGATACTGTTGCGAACGAACATGAAAGACCTGCTGCCGGGTATGATGGAGCAAGAGAGGGGCATGATTGGGTGTGAGAAGGCAATGAAGAGGAAGATGTGGGAAAAGAAGGGGAAATTTGACTGATTTCAGTGTTTTACGAAAGTGAAGATGCCAATACGGCATTATGCGAAGCTGAGGTATTTGAAGAT
>JANNAM010000041.1:0-16988 GCA_031384415.1 Bacteroidota bacterium | reverse complement strand
GGAGTTACTGCTGCGGCATTGGTATCTGCACACAATGATAAAGGCTTTAACCGGGTGGAAGTAAAATCCCCCGGCGGGCATTTAAGTGTGGAGTTTGAAAAAATTGATGACAGCCATTTTGAAAACATCTGGCTTTGCGGCCCTGCAGAAATGGTTTATAAAGGTGAAATAGAAGTGTAATAAAAATTAAGTGGAGATGACAAAAGAGCAAATAATAACCGCCACACAAAAAATAGTTGACACTTTTACTCAAACCTGTAATGATGTTGATGAAATTAGTTTTTTTAAGCGGCTCGCTGATAAATGGTCAATAGCCGAAAATTTACAGCACCTGATTTTAGCTACCAGCACATCGGCCCTGGCATTTCAGCTTCCAAAATTTATTGTAAAGCTTGTTGGCGGCAAACCCAACCGTAGTTCAAGAACTTTTGATGAACTGCTGGCGAAGTATAATAAGAAACTTGCTGAAGGTGCCACCGCAAGCAGCCGTTTTGTACCCAAACCAATTGAAATAAAATTTGGCAAAGAAAAGCTGATCAGTAAGTGGAAGAAAGCAACTGCAAAATTTATTAATGCTTTGCAAAAAAATAGCACAGAGCAGGACCTTGATAATTATTTAGTAAAACATCCGCTGCTTGGCAGAATTACTTTAAGAGAACTTTGTTACTTCACCATCTTTCATACGGAGCATCATTTAATCAGCATCAGCAAAATAAATAAATAATCCGGCCCAATGATTCAGTACTTTAAAAACATAGAGCATAAAACCATAGAAATTGATAAGCCTGAAACCGGCGCCTGGGTAAATGTGCTGCCGCCGCTAAGGCAGGAAGAGTTTACCGAACTGAGCGAAACACTGGATATACCGGTAGACTTTTTAAAAGATTCGCTTGATATTGATGAACGCAGCCGTTACGAAGTGGATGACAACGTAAAACTGATTGTGATAAAAACGCCCACTGAAAACAATTCATTTAACGACAGCGATGCATTTTACATAACCATACCAATCTGTATTATTCTTACCCACAACCAGATTGTAACAGTAAATTCATTTGAAAACGAAGCCATAAAAAAATTCCTGAACAGTTTTCAAAACCGGCACCCCGATAAAAAGAATATGATGGTGCTTAAAATTTTTGAAAAAATAACCACGAACTTTCAGGATTACCTTAAAGAAATAAACCAGCGCCGCAATTTGCTGGAGCAAAAACTGTATGATGCCATCAGGAACCAGGAATTGCTGCAACTGATGCGTATTCAAAAAAGCCTTGTCTATTTCATTACTGCTTTACGCAGCAATGAACTGCTGATGATGAAACTGGCACGTACAAATATTTTACAGTTAACAGAAGAAGAAAAAGATATTCTGGATGATTTAATTGTTGAAACATCGCAGGCTTTGGAAACAGCCAATACTTACACCACTATTTTAAGTTCAACCCTTGATGCATTTGCAAGCATCATCAGCAATAACCAAAACGAAGTACTGAAACGGCTTACAACACTCACCATATTTTTAAGCATCCCGGTTTTAATTGCAAGCATTTATGGTATGAATGTACCCATCCCCTACAAAGACACTCACTATGCTTTTTGGGTTCCCGTTGGCCTTGCATTGCTTATACTGGCTTTTGTAATCTGGAATTACTGGAAACGGATAAAAAAATAATCAATGTTCAACATCAGGGTTTACGGAATTTTATTGAATGAACACAAACAGGTGCTGGTGAGTGATGAATACATTCGTGGAAAGTACATCACTAAATTTCCGGGCGGCGGGCTTGAACCGGGCGAAGGCACAAGAGATTGCCTGCAAAGAGAATTTATGGAAGAGATAAATTTGAAAGTGGAAATTGGCGATCACATTTACACAACCGACTTTTATCAGAAGAGTGCATTTAATCCTGACCACCAGATAATTTCAATCTATTATTTTGCAAAAGCGCTTGAAGCAATTACCACCCCCCTCCGCTCGGTTCCTTTCGACTTTGATGAAAACCAGTTAAATGCTTATGCAAAAACCGGCGAAACAGAAACTTTCCGTTTTGTTAACTGGGAAAATTTTTCAGAGGCGTCTGTTACATTGCCTATTGATAAAATAGTTGCTTCATTGTTAAAAGAAAAATATTAACGGATGAATCCATTAATACAACAATCCATAGAAACCTGGCACCTAAATAACCGCATTAATTTAATGGTGCTGGATGAACTGACACCCGAAGCATTACAGGTTTCTTTGTCAAAAAGTGGCGGAAGAGATGTTGCCCTGCAGTTTGCACACATTCATGGGGTACGACTGCAATGGCTGCAGCTTGGTGCAGCAGCAATTTTTAAAATCCAAACCAAAATTGAAAAACATGAACCGGTTGACAAAGCATTGCTGCAAAAACGCTTAACAGAATCTGCAGATGCTGTTGCACAATGGATGGCAACAGCCGATGATGAAGGGAAATTAAAAGGTTACAAGAAAGGTATTATCTTTTTGCAGGGTTATATGCTGGCGCATGAAGCACATCACCGGGGAAATATTTTATTAACCCTAAAACAATCGGGCTTTAAGCTCAGCGATAAATTAAAATGGCAAATCTGGGACTGGGGAAAAATATAGTGCATTAATTTAAAAAAATAAAAATGGATTACACAAACTTTTTTGAACAGGAAATTATTCTTGAAAACGAAAGGGCAAGGCTGGAACCCCTTGCTGAAAAACATTTTGATCCCCTTATGGCAATTGCAACCGGCAACAACGAAATATGGAATTTTACGCTTGCCAACATAACCGATGAAAAAAGTTTTACTGCTTATTTTAATACAGCCCTTAAAGAAAAGGAAGATAAAACATCCTACCCTTTTGCTATGTTCGACAAAAAAGAGAACCGCTATGTTGGCTGCACACGCTATGCAAATATTTCTTTCAGAGATAAACGGCTTGAAATTGGCTGGACATGGATTGACCCTTTACTGCAGGGCAGCGGCATTAACAAACACAACAAATACCTTATGCTGCAATTTGCTTTTGAAAAACTAAACCTTCACCGGGTGGAATTAAAAACAGCGGGCACAAATTTAAAATCGCAAAGGGCAATGGAAAAAATCGGGGCTGTAAGAGAAGGCGTTTTGCGAAAACACAGCATCAACGACAAAGGAGTTACAAGAGATACCGTTTATTACAGCTTCCTTGATGACGAATGGCCTGCCGTAAAAGAAAATATTTTTAAAGAATTTATGAATTCTTAAAACCGTTGTTTATCTTTCTGCGTAATTATTCCCGTTAAATTTAAACAAAGCCGCTTTTACCCCCTGCAAACTGCATTGCCATTTCCCTACGTCAAGCCGCAGTAATTAATTTATAAAATAAAAACACAAGTTTATGAGCAACAAACAATTTTTCCAGCAATGCTGGAAAGCAGAAGTAGCGCCTACTATTATTGCTTTAAAAGCACTTCCCGGCGCAGAAAAACTAAGTTATAAGCCTGCCGAAAAAAACCGCACAGCCAAACAACTGGTAGATCATTTTGTGTCGCATACAGAAGACCTTATTGAAGCAGTTGAGACCGGTGTGCTCAACCACAGGGTGCTGGCCGATTACCCAACCACTGAAAAAGCCATTGAAGTTTTTGAAAAAGAAAGCGACCGCCTTGTTTCATTGCTTGATAATGTGGATGAAGCAACATGGAATGATAAAAATATTCCCATGCTGGTTTTTGGAAACAAATTTGGCGAACAAACTTTAGCAAAAACCTGCTGGATGTTTTTATTCGACCTTATTCATCATCGTGGCCAGCTATCAACTTATTACCGGCCCATGGGTGCTGTACAGCCTGCTATTTACGGGCCAACAGCCGAAATGGTGGAAGCTATGATGAAACAGCAGTCTGCTAACTGAACTAACAACTAATAAAAACTGCATTATGAAATATTTGTTCCTCTTTTTTGTTTCCTCGTTTTTTTTATCCTGCAATAATGAAAATAAAAACACAGCCCCAAAGCCTGCTTCCAATGACGATTTGTATAAAGAAGTACAAACTGGCGGCATTAAAGTAATTCAAATTGAAACCCCCAAAGGAAAATTCAACATCTGGACAAAACGGGTTGGCAACAATCCAACAATAAAATTGCTTTTATTAAATGGCGGCCCCGGCGCCACACATGAGTACTTTGAATGTTTTGAAAGTTTTTTGCCGCAGCAAGGATTTGAATTTATTTATTACGACCAGTTGGGTTGCGGCAATTCCGATAATCCAAAAGATACTTCCATGTGGGATTTACCAAGATATGTAGAAGAATTAGAGCAGGTTCGCAAGGCACTGAACCTTACCAAAGATAATTTTTATTTGCTTGGCCATTCATGGGGCGGCATTCTTGCCATGCAATATGCTTTAAAGTACCAGGACAATTTAAAAGGATTAATCATCAGCAATATGATGAGCAGTGCACCGGCTTATGGAAAATATGCACAGGATGTTTTAGCTCCGCAGTTCGACCCAAAAATTTTGGATACCATCCGCCAGATAGAAAAGAAAGGCGATTTTGAAAATCCCAAATACATGGAACTGCTCTATCCAAATTTTTATGCTAAACATATTTGCCGCATTCCATTAGACCAATGGCCCGAACCTGTTACCAGGTCATTCGGAAAAATGAACCAGTCTTTGTATGTTACTATGCAGGGGCCAAGCGAATTTGGCGTTGGTGGCAATTTGGTTAACTGGGATGTAAGCAAAGAATTGCCCAAAATAAAAACCCCCACACTAACAATTGGCGCCACGTTCGACACGATGGATCCTGAACACATGAAATGGATGAGTACGCAGGTGCAAAACGGCAGGTTCCTGCTTTGCCCAAATGGAAGCCACATGGATATGTACGATGACCAGAAAAATTATTTTCCGGGATTGATACAATTTATAAAAGATGTTGATGCTGGAAATTTTACTACAGCAAAAAAATAAAACAACAACATAATCTTTAACCAAAATTTTCAGCTATGTCAATGAAAATTAAAAAAATTCTGAAGTGGACAGGTATTGTCCTTTTATTACTCATTATCGGGTTAACAATTACAGTAGCCATGAGGCAAAACTTAAAATTTGATGCCCCCTACCCCGCCATTCATGCAAGTAAGGACAGTGCAGTAATTGCAAGAGGAAAATATTTGGTGTATGGCCCGGCACATTGCGCCGATTGCCACGGCCCTGCCGGCAGCGAAGAACTGGTAAGCAAAGGCCAGGAAGTTGCTTTATCGGGCGGAAACGTTTTTGATATACCTGTTGGTAAATTTTATGTAAGTAATATAACACCTGACAAGGAAACTGGTATTGGCAATTTAGCCGATTCGCAAATAGCCCGTTCGCTTCGCTATGGTGTAGGTTATGATGGCAGGGCAATGCTGGACTTTATGCCTTTCCATAACACCAGCGATGATGACCTTACTGCAATAATTTCATACATAAGAACTTTAGAACCTGTTAAAAATAAAGTGCCCCAACATTCATACAATTTATTGGGCAAAATTGTAAAAGCATTTTTGATTAAGCCCGTTGGCCCCGATGGCGAAGTGCCAAAATCTGTAAAGCCGGATTCATCTGTTGATTATGGAAAATACCTGGCAACCTATGTGGCAAATTGCCGGGGCTGCCATACCAACCGGGATTTAAAAACAGGTGCTTATGCAGGGCCATTTTTTGCTGGTGGCTTTGCAATGGAATCGCTGATGGACAAAAATTACGTTTTTCACACTCCCAATATTACTCCTGATAAAAAAACCGGCCACATGTACGACTGGACCGAAGAAACATTTTTACAAAGGTTTCGGCGGGGGAAAGTTTATCCGCAATCGCCCATGCCCTGGGGGCCGTTTGGCAGAATGAGCGACATGGAAATAAAAGCCATCTATCGTTATCTGCAAACCCTTGCGCCGGTTGAAAATAAGATTGCACAAATTGTAGAGGTTAAAAAATAAAAAACTGTTTTAAAATAAATAATTAATTGCCTTGATTCGTGTCTCCATCATAAGAGTTCAGAAGAATTATATTTTTAGCGATTTGTCATTTCGACCTCAGGGAGAAATCTATATATGGGACTGATAAAACAGATTTCTCACTTCGTTCGAAATGACAAATACAAATCGACGAACAATTGTGGAGTCGCCACAAACCAATTCTTAGAAATAAAAAATTAACTTTTAAAATAAAAAATTATGACAAACAAAGAATTAGTTCAACTGTCTTTCGAAAATTTTGGCAAAGGAAACATTCCCGGCATTTTAGAAATACTGAGCGATGATATTATCTGGGAAATGAACGGCCCTGCACATATACCGTTTGCAGGCAGCCGAAAAGGCAAAGAAGCAGTGCTTGATTTTTTTATACAGCTTGGTGCTACAAGCGACTTTCAGTCGTTTACCCCAAAAGAATTTATTGCCGAAGGCGATAAAGTAGTTGCCCTGGGCGAAGCAGTTGCAACAAACAAACAAACCGGCAAACAAACAAAAAACAATTGGGCAATGGCCTGGACATTTAGTAACGGCAAAGTAACCCATTACTACAATTACAGCGATACCTATGCTGTTGCAGAAACATTTGCACAATAATTATTTACCATAAAATTTTAATGAAATGAGCAAAATTGCAGTAGTATTTGAATTACCAGGAATGACATCTGAAAAATACGATGCCATTTTTACCGAACTAAGGGCACAGAATAAAGTTCCTAATGATCACAGGCCATCGCATGTAGGGTTTCAAAAAGGAAATAACTGGTGCGTTGTGGATGTTTGGGATTCTGAAGAAGCCATGGGTGAGTTTGTAGGCACCACTTTAATGCCCATATTTATGAAGCTGGGAATTACCCCGCCGCAACCAGGCATCTATCCGGTACATCGTTATCTTGGCAGGGATGGTGTGGAACAAACTGATTAATAACTAAAACTAAAGTCTCATTAAAAACGAGGCCTTTAATTTTAAAAAAATGGCAGCCCACAAAAGCTGCTATCTTACTACTTAGCACTCAATCTGTCCCAGCGGGGTTTTCACTGCTTACTTCTCATAATAAAAAACTTCACCTGTGAAACCCCGCTGTTGTGAGATCCCCGTATTAAATTGCTTTCCTCTAGTGGAGACAGTATTGCCGGGGGCAGTTCCGGTATTGGTAACAATGGCCTTTGCCTTGGCTCGTGTCTTCACGAGCCACTTCTCCATAATCTCCGCTTAGATAAAAGTTCCATAAACATTTGTCGTACAAGTGAGTGACACAACAATGTACCACAATGAACAAAATGCCTGTCAATAAATCAATCCTTAATTCCAAAAAACTCTTTGCCCTGATTTGTATTCCATAAACCAATCCCCCCGAACCATAATAATAAACCACCCCAATGCAAAAGGCCTCAACAAAATTGAGGCCTTAATTAAAAAAAAATCTATCAGCCTGTAAGCCGGATTCTGTTCCCGATAAAACCGGGAGGTTATCATTTATCTGGCTGCAACATTACTGTTACAATCTTGCTGCCTACCCTCCAGCATCAGGCGAGCCGCCTTCAGGCGCTGGTTTACGTGGCATTACAGCACACAAGGTTTACCCAATTAATGCATTACTGCAAAAACCCGTGAGCTTTTACCTCACGTTTTCACCCTTGCCCTTCTCTTTTCATGGTTCGATAAACTCACCATGAAAAGAGAAGGGTGGTTATTTTCTGTGGCACTTTCTCTTCCCGGTAAGCCGGGAGCCGGCTCTTAACCGGTGTGTTGCTCTTCGCTGTCCGGACTTTCCTCCCCGAAAAAATCGGGGCGATAACCCGGCTGATAGAATACAAAGGTAGAGTTAAATATTTTCTGAAAAGGACTTCACTAAAATGTTATCACATCGAACAGCATAATAAAACTGTCTATGTTTATGCACATCATCTGTGCATAAATCTGTGCCAAACGGGTGCATAACAATTGCTCACAAAATTTGGAAAACGATGTGTTGTTAACTTACCTTAGCATTACAATTGAGGAGCAGAAATCCCGTAAAAAGGAAAGAAGCAAATCAAGCGAAAGCATCGGGTTAGTAAGTAGTACAAGGTTAAGCAATTAAGTAAGTACGACAGACAAACTTGGTGCTTTTTGTTTTTTATCACATTTAGAAGAAAACAGCAAAGCCTTCAGTTATATCCTGAAGGCTTCTCTGTATAAATTTGTTTACAACAATAAACTATTGTTTTAGTATAAATATTTCTGCACGTGCATTTTTCAAAATTTCCATTGCATTCCTGCCGGCATTTAATGGCCGGTGGTTTCCAAATCCATTAACTGCCACAATCCTGGATATAGGTATATATCTTGATAGCAGGTAGTTTTTTACAATAGCTGCCCTTTCTTTTGCAAGCAAATCGCAAACTGAATTGATACCTTCATCTTTATAAGCATGCCCTTTAATAAAAATTGTGATGGCAGGGTTTCTTCTTAACAGCGTAATTACACTGTCCAATATTTTATAACTTTTAGATTGTATAGATGAAAGCTGTGTTTCAAAGGGTATAATAACAAAATTACTATCGGGGCATCCGGAGTTTTCTATGTACCCATATTTATCGGGGCAATTGTCTTTCAAGTCTGGTATTCCATCAGCGTCCCTGTCCTGCAGTTCGGCCTTTGTCGGGGGTTTTGGATAATTCATTTTTAATTCAACCCGGCAATTAAGTTTTAATCCATTTTTATCTATGCCCTTGTAATATGGCCGCCTGTTGCCAAATGATTTTAAAGAAATAATTCTTGAACTGTCAACCCCCCGGCCTACAACATAATCCCTTACGAATAAGGCCCTGTTGAGTGACAGATAATAACAAATTGTATCACTTCCCTCGTTTACATGGGCAAAGCCTTCAATAGAAAGTGTGATTGCTTTATTTTTAAGCAAAATGGCTACAACACTGTCTATTACTTCATAAGTATATAAATGAAACAATGCCGATTGCTTATATTCAAATGGGATAAGAATTAGCCCCGTGTCGGATTTTACATTACCGGGCATTTCTAATTCAGGTGATAATGCATCAGTAAAATATTTCCCTTCCTCATTTAAAATAATCCGGTTACAGACTTTGCCGGATAATAACAGTTTGTTATTTTCTGTTAATGAAGTATTCACTGAATTTCCAAAAAGGCTGAAACAGTTGATACTTATAAAAATCAATACCAGCTGTCTGCATATTTTCATTTTGTAGAATTTGATGGGATACAAAGGTAATTGCTCAGTTTTAAAATAAGATTAAAGTAAAACATAAAATTAAACTGTGTTCAAAAAAGCTTCCCCGCCTGAAGGAAATAAGCAATTGCAATAAATTAAAATTTTTATTTGGCAAAACAGGCCAACATCCCTTTCTTTGCATTAACAATGATACAGAACATGCATATACATCATCATCATCTTATCCAAAAGGTAAGCTGTGCTGTATTATGTAGTTAACAATAAACTATTATTATTTCACGAAGGCTTACCAGAATGGTAAGCCTTTTTTATTTCCTTTTTATGAAGCTAAAAATTGCAATTCAAAAATCAGGCAGGCTCTATGAAGAGTCGGTTAAGCTGCTGAAAGAATGTGGCATAGAACTTTCGAACGGTGTAAACAAATTACGCAGTGAAGCATTTAATTTTCCGCTTGAAGTGTTGTTCCTTAGAGACGATGACATTCCGCAGTATGTTGCCGATGCCGCTGCCGATATTGGTATTGTAGGCGAAAACACAGTGCTGGAGAAAAATAAGGATGTTTCTATTATTGAAAAGCTTGGGTTTGGTAAATGCAGGCTTTCTTTTGCAGTTCCAAAAGATATGGCTTACACAAATATTATGGAACTGAATGGTAAAAAAATTGCAACTAGTTATCCTTTTATTGTACAGCAATTTCTAAATACAAACAATATCAATGCAGAAATACATGAAATAAGCGGCTCGGTAGAAATTGCACCGGGCATTGGGCTGGCAGATGTTATCTGCGACCTGGTAAGTTCAGGAAGCACCTTGTTTTTAAATGGGCTGAAAGAAACAGATGTTATTCTCAATTCAGAAGCGGTACTGGTTAGCAACAATTCTTTATCAGATGAAAAACAATTGCTGCTAAAAAAATTACTGTTCAGGATGCAGGCAGTAAAAAAAGCAAGGCGTAATAAATATATCCTGCTGAATTCGCCCAATGATAAATTAGAAGCTATTTGTAATTTATTACCTGGCATGAAAAGCCCTACCATTATTCCGCTTGTTGAAAAAAACTGGAGTTCTGTTCATTCTGTTATTCATGAAGATGATTTCTGGAACATTATTGAACAGTTGAAAGAACTGGGTGCACAGGGCATTTTGGTTTCACCTATCGAAAAAATGATTGTATGATGCAGCTAATAAAATATCCTGAAAGAAAAGACTGGAAAAAAATATTGCAGCGTCCTCAGGCAGATAATGCATTATTAATGGATACTGTTAAATCAATTTTAAATGACGTAAAAGAAAATGCTGATGCAGCCATTCAAAAATATACAAAGCAGTTTGATGGCATTTTAATAAGTGAACCTATTGTTAGCAAAGAAGAATTTGCTGCAGGGGACGAAATACCTGATTCATTAAAGTCTGCCATCAGGCAGGCTGCAACCAATATCAAATTGTTTCACCAAAAGCAATTAAAGCCGGCAGAAATAATTGAAACAATGCCGGGAGTTGAATGTTACAGAAAATCTGTAGCAATTGAAAAAGTTGGGTTGTATATTCCCGGAGGCACAGCTCCCCTCTTTTCAACTTTACCGATGCTGGGCATACCGGCCAAACTTGCCGGCTGCAAAGAAATAATTGTTTGCACCCCTGCAGATAAAAATGGAAATGTACATCCGGCAGTTTTGTTTACAGCATCATTAATTGGCATTGATAAAATTTATAAGATTGGTGGCGTGCAGGCAATTGCTGCGATGGCTTATGGTACAGCAACAGTTCCTAAAGTGTTTAAAATATTTGGGCCCGGCAATCGGTATGTAACTGCAGCCAAGCAATTAATACAACTGGAAGGTGTCGCCATTGATATGCCTGCAGGCCCAAGTGAAGTTTGTGTGCTGGCAGATGAAACAGCTAATGCAGCTTTTATTGCAGCCGATCTTTTATCGCAGGCAGAACATGGAAAAGACAGCCAGGTATTACTTGTAACAACTGATGAAATTTTAGCCCGTAAAGTAACAGAAGAAATAAATGAACAGGTTTTAGTATTAAGCAGAAAAGAAATTGCAATTGCAGCATTGCAAAACAGTAAAATAATTTTGGTTAATAGAATTGAGGAGGGAATTAATATTGTAAATGAATATGCACCTGAGCATTTAATTATTTGCTGCATTGATGATGTAGCTGCAGCAAATAAAATTATTAATGCCGGTTCGGTTTTTATTGGCAGCTATTCTCCTGAAAGTGCAGGTGATTATGCAAGCGGCACAAACCATGTGTTGCCAACAAATGGCTTTGCAAAAGCTTATAGCGGTGTGAGTGTTGAAAGTTTTGTCAAGAAAATAAGTTTTCAAAAAATCAGTTACGAAGGATTGAATAGTATTTCAGATACAATTATTGCAATGGCTGAAGCTGAAGGCCTGGATGCTCATGCCAACGCCGTTAAAATAAGATTGAAAAAATAAAACAAGCAAGATGTTTAGCATTTCATCATTAATAAGAGAGAATATTAAAAACCTGCAGCCTTATTCATCAGCAAGGGATGAATTCAGTGGTGCTGCGAAAGTTTTTTTGGATGCCAATGAAAATAGTTTGGGTACCATCCCCTCTCCTTTAGGAGAGGGGTTAGGGGTGAGGCTCAATCGTTACCCTGATCCTCACCAGGTTTTATTAAAAGAAGCAATCAGTAACAAAAAACTAATTTCAACTGAAAACATTTTCTTTGGCAATGGCAGCGATGAATGCATAGATATTCTGTATCGCTGTTTTTGCAATCCGGGCAAAGACAATGTAATTATTTGCCCTCCCACGTATGGCATGTATGAAGTAAGTGCAAATGTTAATGATGTTGAAGTAAGAAAAGCAACATTGCAGGAAAGTTTTCAGCTTGATGTTAATGCTATCAGCAGTTTAGTTGACAGCAATACAAAATTGATTTGGATATGTTCACCCAACAATCCAACTGGAAACAATATTAACAAGGATGACATAAAGCATCTGTTAAGCAACTTCAACGGGCTTGTTGTAATTGATGAAGCCTATATAGATTTTTCAGCACAGGCTTCTTTCATTAATGAATTAAACAGTTATCCTAATTTAGTCATACTTCAAACATTCAGCAAAGCATGGGGACTTGCAGCATTGCGGCTGGGAATGACATTTGCATCTGCCGAAATAATTACTGTGTTGAACAAAGTGAAACCGCCTTACAATATTAATGGAGTAACACAGCAACTTGTACTGGAAGCGCTGCAGCAAACAGAAAAATTAAAGGAGAATATAAAAGAACTGATTCAGTTACGAATAGAACTTAAAGGAAGCTTAGAAAAACTAAATATTGTTGAGCAGGTTTATCAAAGCGATGCAAATTTCTTGCTGGCAAAAATAAAAGATGCAACAATTTTATATAACTATTTATTAAGCAAAGAAATTGTAGTAAGAAACAGGGCCAATATTATCCTTTGCGATTCATGCCTGCGAATTACAGTTGGAACCGCCTGTGAAAATAAACAATTGATTACTGCATTATCAAATTATTCAAACCAGTCATAATGAAACGAATACTTTTTATTGACAGAGATGGTGTATTGCTGAATGAACCGGCAGACAATTTTCAAATTGACAGCATTGAAAAAACATCTTTTGTGCCCGGTGCCATTACTGCTTTATCAAAAATTGCAGCAGAATTTGATTTTTATAAAGTGATGATAAGTAACCAGGATGGGCTTGGCACTGCATCCTATCCCGATGACACCTTTTATCCCTTTCAGCATTTATTATTGAGAACACTTGAAGGTGAAGGTTTTGCTTTTGATGAAGTTTTAATTGATAAAACCTTTGCCGCCGATAATCAGCCAACAAGAAAACCAGGAACTGATCTGCTTTCTCATTTATTAAATAGTGAACAATTCGATTTGGGAAACTCGTTTGTTATTGGCGACAGGTGGAGTGATATTCAGTTAGCAAAAAATATTGGCTGCAAGGCCATTTATTTAAAAGCATTGCATGAGTTAACCAAAGAACAGGAGGAAGATTACAATAAGATAATTGCATTGGAGACCAATTCATGGGCTGATATTTATACATTTTTAAAACTTGGCTTAAGAAAAGTGGAACACAACAGGATTACCAATGAAACAAATATCACTATCGCATTAAACCTTGATGGCAGCGGCAAAACAAGCATTGAAACCGGCCTCGGATTTTTTAATCACATGCTGGAACAAATTGCAAGGCATGGCAAATGCGACCTGACCATTTTAACAAAAGGCGATTTGCACATAGATGAACATCATACTATTGAAGATGCCGGCATTGCATTGGGAGAAGCATTTGCAAAAGCTTTGGAAGATAAACGTGGAATGGAACGCTACGGCTTTGCACTGCCAATGGATGAGGCTGCTGCAATGGTCTTGATTGATTTTGGAGGCAGAAATGATATTGTTTGGAAAGCAGATTTTAAGAGAGAAAAAATTGGCGACATGCCAACAGAAATGTTCTATCATTTTTTTAAATCTTTCAGCGATGCTGCAAAATGTAACCTGCACATTGAATGCAGCGGCGAAAATGAACACCATAAAATTGAAGCAATTTTTAAAGCATTTGCCAAAGCAATAAGAATGGCGGTTAAAAGAGATCCATTCTCAAATTATTTACCAACAACCAAAGGAATTGTATGACAGTTGCTATTATTAAATACAATGCCGGTAATATTCGTTCTGTAAGTTTTGCTTTGGAAAGGCTGGGAATTATTCCTGTTGTTACTGATGACAATGAGTTGTTGCAGAATGCTGATAAGATCATCTTCCCGGGTGTGGGCGAAGCAAGTTCTGCCATGCAATATTTAAATGAAAGAAATTTAGATAAGCTTATTAAAAATTTGCAGCAACCGGTTTTAGGAATTTGTCTTGGTATGCAACTACTGTGTAATTACACCGAAGAAAATAACACTGAATGCCTTGGAATATTTGACTGCACTGTCAAAAAATTTGCTCAGGGCCTGAAAGTGCCACAGGTTGGCTGGAATAAAGTAGAAGATACTGCAGAACCATTATTTAATAATATTATAGCAGAACCCTATTGCTATTTTGTTCATAGTTATTATGCTGAATTGTGTGAACAAACTTCTGGCATAACAGAATATGGAATAAAATTCAGTGCAGTACTGCAAAAAGATAATTTTTTCGGTGTACAGTTTCACCCGGAAAAAAGTGCAGCAGTGGGCGAACAGATTTTGCAAAACTTTTTAAAGATTTGATGATGGAGATTATTCCGGCAATAGATATTATTGATGGCAAATGCGTAAGGCTTACCCAGGGAGATTATGCAGCTAAGAAAATTTACAATGAACATCCATTGGAAGTTGCAAAGCAATTTGAAGCTGCAGGTTTAAAGCGCCTGCATCTTGTTGACTTGGATGGCGCCAAAGCAGGTGCGGTTATAAATTGGAAAGTTTTAGAAGCCATAGCTTCAAAAACCACTTTGGCAATTGACTTTGGCGGGGGAATTAAAAGAGAAGAAGATTTAAAAATAGTTTTTGAATCAGGTGTATCATTGGCAACAATCGGCAGCCTTGCAGTAAAAGATGAAACAAAATTTGTTAACTGGCTGCAACGATATGGTACAGACAAATTTCTGTTAGGAGCTGATGTAAAGAATGAAAAAATTGCAGTTGCCGGATGGCTGGAGGAAACTGAAATATGGGTCTATGATTTCGTTGAAAAATATATCAACCATGGAGTGCAACAAATCTTTTGTACAGACATTAGTAAAGATGGAAAATTAGAAGGCCCTTCGCTGGACTTATATAAAACTATCATGCTGAAATTTCCTTCCTTGCACTTTATTGCAAGTGGCGGTGTTTCTTCAATGGCTGATTTGTATAAGCTTGAAGAAACAGGATGTAAAGGAGTAATAATTGGTAAAGCTATTTATGAAGGAATGATCACATTGAAATCCTTAGAAAAAATAAACCAGCCTTAATGAAAACATCACAAAATAGCAAACTGCAAAGCCCCCCTTCTCTACAGGATGCTGTGCAAGGGGCGGGGGGGTTGACAAAAAGAATCATTGCCTGCCTTGATGTAAAAGATGGCAGAACAGTAAAAGGGGTTCAGTTTGAGGAACTGAAAGATATGGGCGACCCTGTTGAACAGGCAATGTATTATGCAACGCAGGGCATTGATGAACTTGTATTCTTAGATATTTCTGCCACAGATGAAAAAAGAAAAACAATGGCAACACTGGTAAATGCAGTTGCAAAAAATATCAATATACCTTTTACCGTTGGCGGCGGCATCAGCAGCGTGGAAGATGTAAGTATGCTGCTGCAAAACGGCGCCGATAAAGTTGGAGTGAATACTGCAGCAGTTAAAAATCCAAAACTGCTGAATGAACTGGCTAAAGAATTCGGCAGCCAGTGTATTGTTTTGGCCATTGACACAAAAAAAGAAAATGGTGATTGGTTTGTGTATCTCAACGGAGGAAAAGTTGCCACTAAATTAAAAACAACCGATTGGGTAAAGCAGGCAGCATCGCTTGGAGCTGGCGAAATATTGCTTACTTCAATAGACAATGATGGAACCCGGAAAGGTTTTGCTTTGCCGCTCACTGCCCACATTTCAGAACTGGTGAATATCCCTGTAATTGCAAGCGGCGGCGCAGGCAATATGCAGCATTTTGCAGAAGTATTTACCGAAGGCAAAGCCGACGCCGCCTTAGCGGCGGGAATATTTCATGAAAAAATACTCACTATCCCCGATTTGAAAAACTATTTACAGTCACAACAAATAAATATTAGGATATGAAACCTGATTTTGCAAAATATGCGGATGAATTAATTCCTGTTATTGTACAGGATAATAATACCAATATTGTTTTGATGCTTGGCTATATGAATGAAGCAGCCTGGCAAAAAACACTGGAAGAAAATAAAGTAGTTTTTTTCAGCCGCTCCAAACAAAGGCTGTGGATGAAGGGAGAAACCTCAGGCAATTATCTTTTTGTAAAAGAAATACTGGCAGACTGCGATAATGATTGCCTGTTAATAAAAGCAAACCCGGCCGGCCCCGTTTGTCACACAGGTACAGATACATGTTTTGCCGAAAAGAATGTACCGCAAGATTTTGTTTACTCATTAGAACAAATTATTAAAGACAGAAAAAATAATCCGGCAGCATCGTCTTATACTTCTTCTCTATTTCAAAAAGGCATGAATACCATTGCCCAAAAAGTTGGCGAGGAAGCAGTGGAGTTAATTATTGAAGCAAAAGATAATGATGGCGGTAAATTCAAAAACGAAGCTGCCGATTTATTGTTTCACTACCTGGTACTTCTGCAGGCAAAAGAATTTGAGCTGAAAGATGTTGTAGATATTTTAAAAGAACGTCATTTAAAATGATTCCACTTATTATTAGGTAACTAAGTGCAAAAGACATTAAAAAACCTGCTTATTAATAAGCAGGTTTTAAATTTTTGCGGAGAGAGAGGGATTCGAACCCCCGGAAACTTGCGCTTCAACGGTTTTCAAGACCGCCGCATTCGACCGCTCTGCCATCTCTCCGCGGCAAAAGTACGGTTACGAGGATTTTATTCCAAAAGTTTTACAAAACTATTTATTCGGGCTCTTTATCTTTTACCACCACAAGGTCCTTTAATCCAACAGTGATGGGCATTACACCTACCTGCAGCACAGCTTTTTTTCCACGAATTTCTTTTACTATACCAACCTGCCGGTTTTGCTTCATCCGTACTTTAAGGCCAATTTTTATTTCTCCACCCACCTCTTCAAACTTTTAATTCATTTTCTT
>JANNAM010000163.1:0-4538 GCA_031384415.1 Bacteroidota bacterium | reverse complement strand
AGAAGCGGATGCGCCAGATTGGAAATGTGGAGATCCCACAGGAAGCATTTTTGGCAGTGTTGAAATTGGATGATTAAGTGAGTGAGGAGTTATGAGTCGTTAGTCGGGAGTAAATACAGCGTACTGGCATCAGAGATTGATGCTTTTTTTATTACTGATTAATTGTATTTTAGGTTTTTGTATATGCCGAAATTATCAAAGATTATAAATTATCCTTTGAGCCTGCTTGGATTAAAGCTGAGCCGCATAAAGCAAGCTGAAGAAAGCTTTAATGTCTTACAGGATATTGATGCGGATAAAAATTTTCAGCAAGTCTATGATAAAATAAAAGCATACACAATGGTGGAACTGGAAAGATGCTATGCATTGTATCATGCTGTACTCTATATCATCCGGAATGGGATAAAAGGAGACTTTGCAGAATGTGGCGTATGGAAAGGCGGGTCTGTTATGCTGATTGCCTGTACGTTGCTGGAGGCAGGTATCACGGATAGAAAAATTTATTTGTATGATACCTTTGAAGGAATGGCAAAGCCGGGTGAAAATGACGGTGAGACAGAAAAAGCAGAGTGGGAAAAGAATAAAGTCAATGAGCAATTAAATAATTGGTGTCTATCGCCGCTGGAAGAAGTGCAGGGCAATATGTTAAGCACAGGTTATCCAAAAGATAATTTCATTTTCGTAAAAGGGAAAGTTGAGGAAACCGTGCCGGAGACTATGCCGGGTAAACTTGCTTTGTTACGATTAGATACAGATTGGTATGAATCTACCAAACATGAACTGACTCATTTATATCCTTTGGTTGAAAAAGGGGGCATTCTTATAATTGATGATTATGGGGCATGGCCTGGTGCCAGAAAAGCAGTAGACGAATATTTTTCGGCCAATGGCAATGTCTATTTAAACCGGCTTGATTTTACAGGGCGGTTAGTTATCAAGTAAAATTTTTCTCTGGTAACAGTTACAATCTTTCAGCCAATTTAAATAAGAACCGCTTGAACCGTGTTCGGAGTAGTAATTTATATTTTAATTTTAGAAAAGGGGAATTGAATTTTGAGAAATCAAAATTCTTATTCCTATATAAATCAAAACCTTCCGCTTTTAATAATTGCATATATTCTTCAAGGAAGGGTTTCAGTAATTTATCATTACCATTAAGTATATTGGCAATTGTCTCACTGTTGAAATGTATAAAGACCGGTTCGAACACTTGATTAATAACCAGTTTCCCATCAATAATTCTTCTTTTACAAGTCTCAATATTCCAAGAGGCAAGATTGCAACCCTTGTGTGTAAGGATTTTTACACCTTCAAATTGTACAGGTAAAATGTCTAAATATTTTTGATCATAAAATAAGCCTAATTCCGGATTGTCTTCAGTTTTAAAATGACACATTTCTGCCCACCAGTTTATAGCTTCAATTCCTTGGCGATTAACTCCTATAAATCCGGCATTATACAATCCTCCATTTAATACTTCCATCAGGCTGTTTCCGTTTTCAAGGGGATTAATTTTAGCCCAATGTGGCGAAAGAATGAAATTGTTATTATCAAGCTCCTCAAGTAAGAAATTGAAATTGCTGACAAAAAATAGATCGGCGTCACTATAGATTACTTTATCATAATTATTTTGAAATAAATAGTTGATAAATACAGGCTTTAATGCCCAACGTAAATAACTGCCACTGGTAAAAGCATATTTTTTATGAATATTTTTTGCAACAGATGAGTTCAGAATGGAATTAACTGAATGGACGGTAAAGTTTTTACTGGATGCAAAATTATGCTCATCAGTTACCAAAACCTGTAACGAAATTTCTGGAACAAATTGCTTCAGCGATTTGTGCAAAGCTTTCGCAAAAGGCAGATAATCTGATGTGATAATAGTACAAAATGTCTGCATAATTAATGTTCTGAATTCTAATCAATATCCCTGATGTTTTTAAATTAAATCCTTTCTGCTAGATTAAATAAAAGTCCTTTCAACCGGGTTCGGATACGTAAACGGTGTTTTAAGTTTAAAAAAAGGGAATAATATTTTGAAAAATCAAGATCTGAATATTTGTTCGGCAAGTCAAATCCTTCTTTTTTCACCTGTTCAATATATTTTTCAAGATATGGATATAGTAACTTGTCATTGTGGTTAAGAATATTTACAATTGTTTCTTTTGTAAAATGAATGAATATTGGTTCAAATTTTCTGTTAATAATAAGTTTTCCATCAATGTTCTCTCTTTTACAGATTTTAACATTCCACGAGGCAAGATTACAGCCCTGGTGTTTAATGATTTTTACGCCGGGAAATTGAACCGGCAGTATATCTAAATACTTTTGATCTACAAACAAACCTAGCCCAGGGTTGACCTCTGTTTTAAAATGGCACATTTCTGCCCAACAATTTAAAGCTTCCAGTCCCTTTTTATTTGCGCCAATAAAACCAGCATTAAATAATCCGTCTTTCAAAACATGAATCAGACCTCCTTCATTCTCCCGTGGATTCGGGTTCGACCAGTGAGGCGTCAGAAGTATATTGCTCGTTTCTAATTCATCAAACAGGAAACAGAAATTATTTACAAAATAAATATCGGAGTCAGCGAATAATATTTTTTCAAACCCTTTTTGTAATAGATAGCTGATGAAAACAGGCTTTAGTGCCCACCGGAAATGGTCAGGGTTAGTATGAGCATATTTTTTATAAATATCTTTTGCTATAGAGGATGATATTATAGATTCTAGAGGATGTATAATAAAATATTCATCTGAAACGAAATCGTTTTTATCAACCACTAATACCTGTAATGCTGTACCTGGTACGTTTTTCTGTAGAGATGCATGCAAAACTTTAGCAAACGGCAGGTAATCGGCTGTGATTATGGTGCAAAATGTTTGCATTTAAACAATTGTTTTCATATGATTTATAATTTTTTCGGTCCACAAACTGCAGGAATATTTTTCTTGTATAAGTTTTTGTCCGGCTGTTCCTAATGATTGGGCTAATACCGGTTCATTTTTTACTTTCAACAAAGCGTTGAGCCAATCTTCAGTACAATTCGCTGCTATGCCAACTTCAGCTTCTGCTAAAATTTTATTATTCATGCCTACTGGCGATACGATTGCTGGTTTTGCACAGGCAAGATATTGCAATAGTTTAAAACTGCATTTTCCCTTTGTCCATTCTGTGTCATCAAGTGGCATGATCCCAACTGAGAATTCATTGATCAATTCATTTTCAGTTTCAACAGCCCATTGTCGAAAAATTATCTGTTCGTTTCCTGTATTCAGAAATGCCGGAAGTTCAGAGGAAACGATCATCAATCTCGCATCATAATTATGCGAAAGAAAATCAAACAAAGGACGGCGTATCATTTCCAGGTATTTAAAATTACTTTTGGTGCCTATCCAGCCAATTGTAAAATGCTCAGTTTGTTTGAGAAGAGGGAATATTTTATCAGTATCTATTGTAGTAGGGACGACAAAAATATTTTTATTATACTTCCCGGCAAAGTCTGCTAAATATTCATTGCCAGCGAAAAGCATTTCGGATATTTCAAATTTCTTTATTACCTGTCTTTCACCTTCATACATCCAGATTGCATCGTCAAAATCAAAAACTATAGGTTTGCGGATTTTTTTTTCCCAAAAAAAGTGCTGTAATTGTAATAAACGGTTCTGCCAGATAATATCATAGCCGGACTGCGAAAATAGCAGGGGTACCCTCCCTATGGATTTAATTATGTTTGTACTTCTCCATTCGTTCAAGCCTGTAATTTTTTTGAGATTATGTGACCATGGTGCAGGTTCAGCATCACGCAATGGTTTAAAAAATTTATAATCAAGTGTTTCTTCCTTTTTTTTAAACCATGGTTCATATTGCATCACTCTTAAGCGGGATGCCGGATCCGTCAGCGATGATATGAGACCTAATACTTTCATTTCCTGAATAAAGAACGAATGAATTTGAAAGGGGAAAGAATAAAATTACCAGTACGATAGGTTTTTGTTTTTTTCAGGGCTTCTTCCTGCTCATTCAAAATCCGGGAAATTAGTTTTTGATCCCGGAAAAGGCTTGAAGATAAAACGGGGATTTCGCTATCCGAAGCGATGGCCAGCCAATACATAGTTGTAATTGAGGACGCCGACTGTATACTGTTATAATCGCCGGTAAAGAATCGTTGTATAGGATGTTTGTTCTCATCAACTATTAATGAACCAATAAAAGAAGATTGCCCATAAAATCCGGTGTACTTAAAATTTCTTCCCAACAAATCTTTAAATTCATTTCCATAAAGTTCCTTTTCATGAAAAGGGTTTTTGTAATTGGGTGCATCGCTATAGTTGCTCTTTTCAGGTGTGGAGATTAAAAGAAGACCGGAAGGTGTTAATACTCTTTTTAATTCATTCAACATTTTATCATGCTGGCTGGTATGCTCCAATGTTTCAAAACAGGTGATGACATCATAGCTGTTATTTTCAGTTGGTATTTCTATTACAGAACCTGATTTGAAAACTATATTTCCAGCTTTGTATTTACTCTTTGC
>JANNAM010000111.1:0-6145 GCA_031384415.1 Bacteroidota bacterium | reverse complement strand
GCAACAAAAATCAATTGTTGATGAATTTGAAAATGACATGCAGTATTTTAAAATACGGGTTACACACCACGATACTAAAATAAGCAATGTACTGTTTGATAAAAATGATAATGGACTCTGTGTAATTGATCTGGATACAGTAATGTCCGGTTATTTCATCAGCGATGTGGGGGATATGGTACGTACTTATGTAAGCCCGGTGAGTGAAGAAGAAAAAGATTTTAATAAAATTGTTATCAGGAAAGATTTTTACGCTGCTATTGAAGATGGCTACATGAGCGAAATGGGGGAGGAACTGACAGCAACTGAAAAAAAATATTTTCTCTATGCCGGCAAGTTTATGATTTATATGCAGGCCATCCGTTTTTTAACTGACTATATCAGCAATGATATTTATTATGGCAGTAAATACGAAGGGCATAATTTTATCCGTGCCGGAAATCAAATAACATTGTTACAAAGGCTTAATGAATTCAATCCGCATTAAGATTAATGCCAGCAGCTACCGGATGCTCACATTTAAAATGAACGCCAAGCAAATGAGCCATTGTTTGTGCAAACTGCTGCTGAAATAATTGCATAGATTTTTTTACTTCTCCTTTTGCTTTAATGCCCGGTACCATTGCCGCAAACCAAATCTGATCGGCCCCCGCAATTTTTGAATTGTGGCTTGTCCATTCATTCTTTACAGCATCGCCCCGGCCATGGTCAACAGTAAAAAATAAAGCTGTTTTATTTTTATACATCGGGTTAGACTGTGCATATTCCCAAATATCTTTTATCCATTTGTCTACTGAATTAGCAGCGTTTAAATAATCCTTGTATTTACCAGCATGTGCCCATTCATCTGTTTCGCCATAAGAAATGTACAATACTTTGGGTTTATTTTTTTGCAGCCAGTTCATTGCCTGATACTGTGTAAATACATCTAGGCATTCTTCTTCACCAAAAGGTTTATAAGAATCTTTCAGCATATTATACAATAACAGTTCTTCAGGCGTTTCTTTTTTTCTTACCGGTAAAGCAAATGCATTAAAAACAGGTATGCCACTTCTGTGTTTGTTCAAAATCCGTTCAAACGCATCCCATGCACCAAAAGCAGCTACTTTATCCTTAAATTTTGGTTGTTTATTTAAAAATTCCAGCAGTGTTGTATTTGGATTAGCCATATAATCATTGCTGTTTATCAGTGTATCAGGATAACCAGTGAAAATTTCATTGTAACCCGGATATGAAAACCAATACCGGTTGGCAACATTTACTTTGTTATCAAAATTACGGTTGCCATAAATCTGCCCGTTCTTTTCTATTGTACTCCATAAAAATGGTAGCAGTTTTTTTCTTCTTTCGGTTGGATTAGCTGCCCAGTATTTTTTAAAAATGCCTGCGCTGTCATCCTGATTAAATTTTTTATTGTTGGCGATGGCGCTGTCCATACCCATAAAAACTTCCTGCCATCTGAAGCCATCAGTAGTAATAATGATAATATTTTCGGCAGGCTGACAAACAGCACCCGTTATTTTAAACAATAATAAAAGCCCAATTATTTGTCTCATCTTATTCCAGTGTTTTATGTGCTAAGATAATGGCAGATTCCTTTTGCAGTAAATCAAAAACTATTATTTCATTGTTAGCTTTTTTGAGCCAGCCGGCAGGGCAATACAAGCGTTGCTGCGGCCCAATGTTCCAGTAGCGGCCCAGATTGTGGCCATTAACATAAACCATTCCTTTGCTGTAGTTACTCAAATCAAAATAAGTATCCCCGGTTTCAATTAAACTAAAATTTCCTTTATAAAAAATTCCGGGGCCTTCATTTATTCCCCTGTCTTGTGTTGCAGCTTTAGTTACAAATTCTGCATCCATTGTTATTGGAAAAATCTCCCAATTCATTAACGTCATTCCGTTTAAAGTTACCCTGTCGGTAATTCCCTTGCGGTCAATTATAAACTGTGCAAAGTTGATATGGCCCATTCCTTCCACCAAAATATCGAGTGTCGGATTTTCAATGTCCGTCTTTGGTAAATCAACTGTCCAGTTGCCGCCATCCCTGTAAACAGTGTCAATGAATTTATGATTCAAAAAAATCAATGCATAATCATGCGGCTCCCAAATTTTAAGTTTACCGCTTTTATGACCAATCAGTTTTGTTCTGTATAAAATCAATCCCTGGTTTTGGTTAAAATCTTCCATTGGTTTTGGCTGAACTGAAAAGATTGGCGGAGGTAATCGGTTCCATATTGTTGTTATGTAGTTCATTTGTATGGCCGGTATTTCAATAGTTGAAATTGCTTTTGGAAGTTCCGGAATTTTATACGCCACATATTTTGAAATCATATTACGCAGCATAAAATATTTTGCTGTTGCCTGTCCCTGTTCATTGATGGGAGCGTCATAATCATAGCTTGTAATATCCGGTTGGTATTGTGTTGGCGAAAAGGCATTGGCACCGGCAGTAAAACCAAAATTTGTTCCGCCATGAATTACATACAAATTGAAACTCTTTTTATTTTTCAATAAATATTCCATTTCTCTTTTCAAATCATTGGTGTCTGGCCGTTGCCATTTTTCGCCCCAGTGTGTTAGCCAGCCCGGGTAAGTTTCGCTGCTGAAAGAAGGAACATCTGCATCGGCCTTTGTTGCCTGTGCAAAATCTGCATCACTCCCGCCACTGTCAAGGCCAATAGCTGTTCCTTGTATATGACCGGCTTCCAGCATATAAGGAGTTGCACCATCGGCAGTATAGAATGGAACTTTAATCCCATTCTTTATCCATAGCTTTCTCAATGCTTCCAAATAATTTTTATCATTGCCATAACTTCCATATTCATTTTCTATTTGCACCATCAGTATCGGACCGTCATTTACACATTGCAATGGCGTCACTTCCTGCGATAGTGCTATAATGTATCTTTCAACATAGACCATATATCTTTTGTCCATGCACCGCACTTTAATGTCGGGATATTTTAAAAGATAGGTAGGCAGTCCGCCAAAATCCCATTCTGCACACACATAAGGGCCTGGGCGAAGCAATACCCACATGCCTTCCTGCTGGCAGATTTTTATGAACTCAGCAACATTCCTGTTCTCTGTTTTAAAATCAAATACGCCTTCTGTTGTTTCATGATAATTCCAGAAAATGTATGCAGCAATTGTATTGCAGCCCATTGCTTTTGCCATTTGTATTCTGTGACGCCAGTATTCTTTTGGAATTCTTGCAGGGTGCATTTCGCCACTAATGATTTGAAAGGGTTTGCTGTCTAAGAGGAAATCGGTTTTGCTTAGAGTGAAATGGTGTTTTTGTCCAAAGCTCAATTGCGACAGTGCGGTGATAAATAAAAATAATATTGCTTGTCTCATAAATTCATTAATGGGCATTTAAAATATCGTATAGCGATTTGATCTTAATATTTGGATTTGCTAAGATTCCTTTTTGAACAAGCGTTTGACTATATTTAATAATTCTTGTTTCTCCTTTCTTTAAATCAAAATAGTTGTCAGAGAAAAGTGAAGTGTTTCCATCAATTGAAAGCTGAATATATTTTGCATCTTTATTTGCAATAAGCATAATTTGATTTGCAGTTATTGTGAAAGAAACAACTGCATTTTCTAATTTTAAATCCTTTGGATACACAATATCTTTTACCGGCATCACATCATCCCTGTATGCTTCCTTCACCGCATACCAGGCCGCCTTGGGCTGCCTGCTGTAATCGGTAATGCTCCAGCTTGTCACCGGCCAGCAATCATTTAATTGCCATAGCAATGTGCCCATATTGTTTGGAAATTTACTCCGATGTACCGCAATACTGTTCTTTAAAATATAGTATTGAAGGCATTGTGTTAAATATGTATAGTCTTCCAGCGAAAGCCTGCTGAGTTTAGCAGAATCAATAAAATATCTTGTTAAATAATGATTCAGTTTTTTAAAACCATCATTTGCTTTTTGGTGCGATTGAATTACGGGTGAATACAAATACCTGTCTGTTGAATCAGTAAAACTTTTTGTTGTGTTCATATTGGGCATTGCCTGCATTCCATATTCACTTACAAATCTGCCGGTTTTGTTTTCAAATGCTTCCCAGTCTTCAAGTCCCCACCAAAGCCCCCAGTAATGGCTGTCGCCTTCTGTAAAACTTTCCTTGTGCCCCCATCCGTTTTTTGGCGAAGTAGAAATGTATGGCCTTGAGCCATCAAATTCACCCACCCATTTTTTCAGGCTGTCTTCAAACAAACGTTTGTAATCATTCCAAACTTTTGCAGAATCGGCCCCATGCAAATTAAACTGGCTCTGCCATCCCCAGTTATGCCAGCCTTCATCAATTTCATTATTGCCGCACCACAGCACAATGCAGGGATGATGTCGTAATCTTTCAACCTGGTACTTCACTTCTTCTCTTACATTATTCATAAAAGAATCATCGCCGGGATACATACCACCGGCAAACATAAAGTCTTGCCAAACCATTATGCCCAGTGAATCGCACAAATCATAAAATTCATCCGCTTCATACACACCGCCTCCCCAAACTCTCAGCATATTCATATTGGCATCTTTGGCGCTTTGTAAAATTTTTCTGTAGTCTTCTTTTTTTAGCCTGGGAAGAAAAACATCTGCAGGAATCCAGTTGGCACCTTTGCAGTAAATAGGTTTGCCATCTTTTTCAAAATAGAAAGAGTTGCCGATGGAATCTTTTTGCTGGTTGAGATTTACACCATTATATACTCTTCCAGCTTTAGTTCTAGTTCTGGTTGTAATCTGATGCCATGCGTCAAATTCCACTTTCCTCCAAATCCCACAACCCACAAATTTCGGTCCCCAATCCCAGCCAAACTGAAACTGTGCTTTACGAACATACACTCTGTTATTATCTGGCAATACTAAAGGCAATCTTGATTTAGCAATACTATCCACTTTATTTTGCGCCGATGAAAATTTGATCAGTAACTGATTGTTTATTTTTTTGATGAAAGGTTTCACATTCACCGTCCATCCCCGAAACATATTATCGGCCTGTAAAATTAATTTGCCATTCAGGTAAACATCAGCATAAGTATCAAGGCCATGAAAGATTAGTTCAATATTTTTCTTTGCAAAGGTTTTTGAATCAACATTAAAAACTGTTTTGTATTCCCAGTCTGCCTTATCAATCCATTGCAGTTTGGTTTCATTATCCCTGTAGTAAGGGTCGGGGATGAGTTTGTTTGCCAGTAAATCTGTGTGCACAGTTCCCGGCACTGTTGCTTTGTACCATTTTATATTGCCTTGCTTGCGGAATTGCCAGTTACTGTTTAATTCAATGGAGGTGTTTTGGGCAATTGTCTGAAAGGAGACTGTGTTGATTATAAGGATTAAAAGTTGTAAGCACTTTCTCATTTCATTCTGTTTATTCAATTTAGAGTTCTTGCATTGTCATGCTGAGGAACGAAGCTTCCCAACCGCTTAGATACTTTTATATATCCTTTCTATGATAAATATTGTCTGGCGGCCACTTCCCCAGCAATTCTTCATTCAAAAACTTCCATTCAGGATTAAAACTACTAATTAATGCATCTTTTTTTATCCTTAACCAGCCTTTAATTTCTTTTTCTCTTGCAATAGCATCATTCACATATTTGTAACTTTCATAAAAACCAAAAAGTGGCAATTGTATTTTCCTGTAAATGTTTTTCTCTCAATTCAGTCAAGATAATGTTCTATAATTCTTTGTTCTAAATTATTGGTCATGCCTGTGTATAAAACCGTTTTGAGTTTATTGGTTAAAATATAAGTGCAATATTGTACTTCATTTACTCTCATAGAAATATTTTAGCGAATGGGATGCTTCGTTCCTCAGCATGACAATGCGAAGTGTTTACTTTTTGTCAGTGTGAAGTAAAATTTGAAAGTAATTTAATTATTTTCTTTACTTCTTCTTCATCAACAGCAACTGACTTCAAGTTTTCTTTCATCAACTCATTTGTATAATTCATTTTGCTGCCTGCAAAAATTCTTGCTGATGTATGAAACTCTGTTGCACCTGTTTTTTGTGCTATGGCAATTATATTATCAGCACGAACACCGCTGCCGGGCATAATGATAATTCTTTCACCGGCCTGTTTAATTAATGCAGCAATGGTTTCTGCGCCTTCCAAAGCAGTTGGC
>JANNAM010000107.1:0-38997 GCA_031384415.1 Bacteroidota bacterium | reverse complement strand
AGTGGATTTCAATCTCTTTATTCCAATTTATCGGGCGACAATAACACCGCCACAGGTGTACAGTCTATGTATTCCGTTAAAACTGCTTCTAATAACACAGCCGTTGGCCACCAGTCGCTTTATTCAGATACTTCCGGCAACTTTAATACTTCTGTAGGGCAGCAATCTCTTTATTCAAACAGCAACGGGGCAGAAAATACTGCTGTTGGTAAGGCTGCGATGTATTCTAACACTACTGCATTTTTTAATACAGCCATCGGGTCAAGCGCTTTGTATCAAAATACTACCGGTGCACAAAATACTGCTGTTGGCACACAGGCATTATTTTTAAACAATGGAAGTAATAATATAGGTATTGGGTTTTATGCAGGCAATCAAATAACCACCGGCAGTTATAATATTGAGATTGGAAGCAGTGGAAATGCAGCAGACAACAATACCATCAGGATCGGCAACGGTAACCAAACTAAAACCTTTGTCAGCGGCATCTGGGGTACGTTGGTTGCAGGCGGTGTGCCTGTTTATGTAGATGGCAGCGGGCAGTTGGGTACCAATCCATCTTCAGCCCGTTTTAAAGAAGACATCAATGATATCGGAAGCATGAGTAATGAAATTTACAGCCTGCGCCCTGTAACTTTCCGTTACAAAGAAGCCATTGCAAATGGCGACAGAACTATCCAGTATGGTTTGATTGCTGAAGAAGTGGAAGCCATTAACCCGGACCTTGTAGCTTATGATAATGACGGAAAAATATTTACTGTAAAGTATCACCTGCTGGTGCCTTTAATGCTGAATGAACTGCAGAAAGAGCATGCGGTAAACCAGCAGCAGGATGAAACCATTAAGCTGCTGCAAAAACAAGTAACTGAATTAAAGCAACTGATGGTTAAAAGAAAACGACATCACTGATGTAAATGAATGTAACGGCTTTTTGCTATTACAGCTGAACCGGCTTTGGTTTTTTGAATGGTAATTACATTGGTGAAGCCGGGTGATTTTTCGTAAAGAAATTCTATTTCATTTGCATCAAATCTTTCTGCCGCCAGCAACTTTCCTGTAAGCATATTTTCGCCAATGCCAAACTGCAGGCAAACCGAAAATGTAAACGGGTTTACAAACCTCAGGTCTTTATAGCCATACACTACTGTGGCATCGCTGCCCAACGGAGTAAAGCGTTCTTCTTCTGTATAAATATCTAAACTGTGTGTATGGCGTTCGGTAATGGTAAGCCCTGCTTTAATTGCTAAAAAATAAATAAGGCCCGATAACTGGCAGAGGCCGCCGCCAACTGCTGCTTCCAGTTCACCTTTTATAATGCTCCTGCTTTTTTTATAACCGTTTTTTTCAGAGGGAGTTCCAATTAATTTCCAGAATGAAAAAACCTGGCCCGGCGGTATGATAATGTTATTGAGTTTGTCAATGGCTGCAGAAAGGTTGTGTATTTTATTGGCAGATGATTCGGTTGCTTTAAGCACCTGCCCGATGCAAACTATTTCATAAAAATTATTATTGGGTAAATGATGGCGGGCAAATTTTTTATTGTGGCCTTTTAACCAGTCGCTGCAGTGCCGCAGGGTGAGTTTTATATAAAGCCTTATGGAGGGAGGGATGAGTTTTTTCATCGGCGATGAAGATAAAGAATAAAATTTCCCTGGCGACCTGTTTAAGAACGGCTGTTGAATACATTTTGTAATAGGGTGCAAAAATTACCATGCCGGTTTCGTTTTTTACAACTTTAATTTACATTTTTACCATCTGAATTTCTTTTTTTACAATACCCGGTTTCGTTTTTACCAAATCAATTTCTTTTTTTACATCCGGTATTTTCTTTTTTACCACTGAGGTTTCTTTTTTGTAACCTTAAGGTTCGGATTTACAGCAGGCAGTTTTCTTTTTACTGCCTGCTGTTTCCTTTTTTACCAGTTAAGGTTCGTTTTTTTTCTTTTTGCTTTTCTTTTTAGGCAGGCCCCTGAATTTTATTTTGTTTATATTTTTTGCTTCGGGACTGCTGGCTCCGTAGATGCTTCTTACAGCTTTTTTTACTGATGCCGCAGTATCAACAATGCCCGTATCTTCTTTATAGAGCAATTCGTTGCGGCTGATGATGGCTGTTTGAAATGCAGCCTGCTGGTTAATAACTGCCTGGTTGGTTGATTTCATGAGCGCAAACAATGTGTTTAAACTTGCTAACTGCAAATCGGGTTCGGCAGGTTTGTAACTTGGTTCTTTGCTGAAAAGGGTAATCAGTTTTTCGAAATGGTCTAACTGATAGTCGTAACTGAGCTGGGCTACCGAAATTGTTTTGGATTCAGCAGCGGTGGGCCCGCCTTCGGGCGGCGTGGCTTTTTCTTTAACCGGTTTTGCCCTTTTGCCCTGAATTTTCCTGTTGATGGAAGCCGCATCTGCAATAAGCTCTTTGGAGGCATCTGTGTCTGCCAGGGCATTTATGAGCCTTGTAGATAATGTTGGCAAAGATGCAAATGCCTGCTGCCTTGCATTAACGGCATTGCCACAATCCCTTTCTACATCTTTTAATGACGTAAGATTTACAGTGGCATTACCATACTGCGTGGTAAGGTTTGCAACACTCAGTGCTTTTTTTGTGGGATAGTACTTGCTGAGTTTGCTGCAATAGGAAATTAAATCCTGGAAGTTGGCCACATTTTTTGCATGGCCTGTTTCTGATGTACTTGACATAGTGTTTGTTTTTTTGGGTGAAAAATTATTTGTACCCAAAGGAACGAATGAAATAAAATGTAGTATGTAAAAAATATGTTAAGTATGGAGGAAAGAAAATGTTAAAAGGAAACATAGATATTAACGACGCAAATATTCTATAAAATGATAGTTATAAAAATAGCAGCAGTAAAATATTAAACGCTTTAATTACCTAATTCAAGCTGATTTTTAACCAACTCAAAATACTTGCCTTTTTTATTTGTGAGTTCATTGTGGGAGCCTTCTTCTATGATGCTGCCATTTTCAAGCACCACTATTTTATCTGCATTTTTAACTGTACTTAAGCGATGGGCAACTACTATTACTGTTCGGCCTTTAAAAAATCCCTGCAGGTTTTCCATAATAACTTTTTCGTTGTTTGCATCCAGTGCATTGGTAGCTTCGTCAAAAAAAATGAATTCAGGTTTTTTATAAACAGCTCTTGCAATTAAAATGCGCTGCCGCTGGCCAGCACTAATACCATTACCGGCATTGCCAATTTTGGTATCAAATCCAAGCGGCAGGCTTTCAATAAATTCCAGCACATTTGCAAGCCTGCAGGCTGCAAGTAATTTTTCTTTATCCGGCACTTCATCAGCAATAGCAATATTTTTTTCTATTGTATCGCTGAATATATAACCTTCCTGCATTACGCTTCCTGATATGGAACGCCAGTAATGGGGGTCTATTTTTTGTAAGGGATAAGCATTGCCTATTATAATCTCGCCAGTATAATTGTCATAAAATTTTAAGAGCAATTTTAATATGGTGGTTTTGCCACTTCCGCTCATGCCAACAATAGCAGTTGTTTTATTTGTTTCGAAATGGAGACTTATATTTTTTAAAACCTGGGGGTTGCCAGCACCTGGGTAAGTAAAATTTATGCTGTTAAATGTGATGCCCCTGTCTCCTTTAATTTCTTTTGCTAAATCTATCCCATCCGGAACTTCATTATTTAACTGATGGATTTCATTGAGCCTTTCCAAAGAAATTTTAGCATCCTGAGCCTGCCTTGCGAAGCCGATTAGCTGCTCTACCGGACTATTTAACTGCCCGATAATGTATTGTATTGCCAGCATGGCACCAAGGGACAGCGAACCTTGTACAACGGTTACAGCAACGAGATAGGAGATTAAAATATTTTTTCCCTGGTTTAAAAAGAATGCGCCTGCTTGCTGGTATTGATCCAGAGAAAGGGATTTAAAACCTAAGTTAAATAACTGTGCTTGCAAGCTTTCCCATTCTTTTCTTTTAATATTTTCTGCATTGTTCAATTTTATTTCGTGGATCCCATGTACCAACTGCATGGTAACCGAACTTTCACTTGCAGCTATTGCAAACCTCCTGTAATCTAATTGCCTGCGGTATTTGAGGAAAAAACTTATCCACCCAACATATAAAAGGCTGCCAATTGCAAATACAATAAATATTTTAATGTTGTAACGAAACAAGATTATTGAAAAAATAAAAAGATTGACAACTGAAAATATAGTTTGCAACGCTGCGCCTGTTATGAAAAATTCTATACGCCTGTGGTCACTGATCCGTTGCAGTATATCGCCTGTTTGTTTAGAATCGAAAAAACTGAGTGGAAGTTTCAGCAGCTTTTTCCAAAAATCGGAAAGGATTGAAAAATTGATATGTGTACTTATAAATAATAACGCTTTGCTGCGGATAAACTCAACTATCATTTGTGTTAGCAAAAGTGTGAACTGAGCCAGCAGCATTAGCTGAATAAATGTGAGGTCGTGGTTTTTTATGCCTTTGTCAACTACATTTTGGGTAACATAAGGAAAAACAAACTGAAATACACTGCCAATGAGCAGGCAGGAAATTACTATGGCAATTTTTGTCTTATGCCTGAAAGTATATTTTTTAAGCAGTCTCCAGTCTAACTTTTTCCCATTCCCATTTTCAGCAATGTCATTTTGCAAAGTATAAAATTCTTTTTCGGGCTGCAATACCAGTGCTATTCCTTTTTGCTCTGCACCTTCACCTGAACTGAGCCAGTTTTCTAAAAACTCTTTTTTACTGATCTCCAATTTTCCAATGGCCGGGTCGGCAATATGAAAAGATGAATAGTGAAGTACGAAATTGAGATGGGTTATTTTATGCAATACTACAAAATGTTTTTGCCTCCAATGTAGTATAAGTGGTAACGGAAGTTTCAATAATTCGTCATAAGTGGTTTTTACCGCTACAGCTTTAAAGCCTATGCTTTCTGCTGCCTGAGCAATGCCCAATATTGAAACGCCATCTTTCCCAATTTGAGTGGCTTTTCTTAATTTTTCGATAGCTATGGATTTTCGGTAATGTTTTGCTACCATGCGAAGGCAGGTGGGGCCGCAATCCATGCTGTCGTGTTGTTTGTAAAATGTAAATGGCAATGTTTAATTATAAGTTAAGTGCAATTTATTTTACTTGTGCTCTTTACTTTTTGCCTTGACGCAAAAAGTAACAAAAAAGTCAAGGCAGGAACGAATACAGCCCGTTCCTGCCGTATAGCTATGTGGAACTTTTGTACTACTGTGACTTCGGCATTGGTTCTTTATTCTTAAATCCGATGCAGTTCAATAAATAGTTAGCAATTGAAGTCTGACAGATTTTTCGTTACCCGGAATGACAATATTTTATCTTAACAGCATCACGGTTCCCTTTCTTGTAATAATATTGTTATTATAATCTACCGCCTCAGCCATCCATGTAAAAGTGCCTGTGTTTTGTGCACTGCCTTTAAGTTTTCCATCCCATCCGAGGGCAGCATTTTTAGTAGTGAATATTAATTGTCCATAACGATTATAAATAGTAAAGAACCTCAACTCTTTCATCCCAATCGGGATGGCTTTTAAAATATCATTGAGGCCATCGCCATTGGGTGTGAAAGCGTTGGGTACATAAATTTCGGGGCCTTTATAGACTTTTATTTTTATGGTATCATTGCCCTGGCAGCTATTGATTGTGCTGGCAGTTATAAAGTATGTAATATCCCTGTCTAAAACAGCCACCGGGTTTTGTGCAGTATTATTATTCAGGCCGTAATTGGGGCTCCATAAATAATTTATAAAGCCGCTGTTGCTGATGTCAACAGCATATAACTGTACAGGCTGGTTAATGGCTACGGCTGTATCGTTGCCTGCAAAAAGTTTAGCGGGCGCTGCCACTGCTATTGTAACAACAGCAGTGTTCAGTGATGTGCAATTATTGGCATCGGTTACTTTTAAAGAATACTTTATGATGCCGGTATTGGGCTTAACGGCAGTAGGGTTCTGGATATTTGGATTGTTGAGGTAGGTTGCAGGCGACCATGTATAATTTATTCCGCCGCTGCCTGTTAACCGGATATTTTTTCCAAAACAGATACTACTGTCTTTGCCTGCATTGGCAATGGGTGCAGGGTTTACTGTAATGATCACAGAATCTTTTTTTGTGCAAATATTTGTAGTGGCAGTTATGTAATATTTTGTGGTTGCAATGGGCGAAGCCACCGGGTTAAGTATGTTTGGATTGTTTAATCCACTTGACGGTGTCCAAACAAAACTGGTTGCATTGCTTACAGCATTTAATGTGGCGGATGTTCCTTCGCAAATGGTTTGTGGGCTGCCTGCTGTAAGTGTAATACTGTTGTTTAAAGCTACTGTTACTGTTTGAGAAGTAGTGGCACCAATAGCGTCTTTTACTTTTATATTATAGTTACCTGTTGTTAAACCAGTGAATGTATTGCTGCTTTGATAAGTAACGCCGTTATCAATTGAATACTGATAAGGGGCTACCCCTGTATTTGCTGTTATTGTGATCGTAGCATCATTGCCTGCACAGGTTGTATTGGTTACTACCGCATTGGCGGTAAGACAACCATTGTAAATGGTGATTAAAGAATCTCTTACACAGTTGTTGCTGTCTTTTACCCTGATGGTATAATTGCCGGGGGCAAGATTTGTAAATGAGTTTGAAGCCTGAAAAGTCAGACCGGCATTGATGCTGTACTGATAAGGTGTTTGCCCTCCACCATTTGTGTTTATGATTATTGCGCCGTTATTATTGCCACATGTGGCATGTGTTAGTTGCGGCAAAAGGGTAGGGGCATCTAATTGCAAAATTGTTACTGGTATGGAAGATGCACCGCAGGTGCTGGCATCTTTAGCCAGTACGTTGTAATTGCCGGCGGCAAGATTGGTAAATACATTACTGTTTTGATAACTGAGGCCATTATTAATACTGTACTGGTATGGCGCTGTGCCCAGCGAAGCATTGGCAGTGATGGTACCATTGCTGTTGCCACAGGTGGCATTTGTTTTTGAGGCAGTTAAACTGATGGGATTGCCCAGGGTAAAATTTGCTGTACACTGAGGGCCGCTGCAGGCCAGGTTAATGGTGGCCACCATGCGGTAAGGCAGGCCATTTACCAAACCGCTGAACAGGCCGGTTGTATTGCTGCTGATAAAAGTATTGCCTGTGTAAAGATTGTAAGTAATGGGGAATGTGGTTGCCGGTGTTACTGTAGCAGTGGCTGTGCCTGCGGCACAATCTGACAGCACATTCAATGTATAAATGGTGCTGGCGCAATAGGCCGACACATCAAAGCTGGCAACAAAACCACTGCCGCAGGCGTAGAGTAATTTTTTGCTATCATCATAAGCTAAGTCATAAGTGGTGTCCATGTTATAGGGCGGGGGCAATTGTATATCCGGCGGGCTGTCATCAAAACCATTGGCTGCTGTAAAGTGAAATACTTTTATGGTGCCGCTGTCTTTGCCAATGAAAACATTGTCACAGGCATCGGCAATGATGCCGCCTCTTTCAAGTCTGTCATTAGAGTTGTATATTATAGAGTTGTTCACACTACCACCAGTTGATTTATTAAAAGCCTTTAAATTTTCACCGTCCCAATAAAATAAATAATTTGAATTAAGTGCAAGCAGGTTGGCTGAACCATCATTGGCAGAAACATCAGTCGAAAGATAGGGCCTGTTAAGATGTTCCTGTAGTGAAATAAATCCAGAAAGGGTATCCCAAATTTTATCACTTGAGTTGTAAGGATATTGATGTTTGTAAATTCTATTGGTTAAATTAGGCGTAAAGTTGGAAGCATAAATTGAATATAGCTCGTTATTTAAAGGGTCTATTATCATATCTACGACATCTTGAGCATTTCCAATAAGAAAGGGTGGTGTAGGAATAATCTGAGTTGGTATTCCGGTAATATTTTGATAGCTAACCGTAGTTGAAGGTGGAGAAATTATTCCAATATTGATATTTGATAATGCGCCTCCACCCATAAATATTTGCGGAACGTTTCCATTACAACTCCATATCATTCTCCAATTTTCTATAACGGCAGGGTTTGCATCAGTAATGTAGTTATCATAAACGCCAGCTGTATTTAATCGAACAACCTGAGTATTGCTAGTAGCATTGCTATTGCCTTGACCTAGGTATATATTCCCTGCTGATTTTTCTACTGTCCAACCTCCATAGGCTTGACCAAAAGTCCAATTTGGCAGAACAAACGAACCTGTAAAAGTCCATTGTAAAACTCCATTTTTATCAAATTTTGCTAATTGGTGTGAATAAAAATCTCCACCACCAGCAATATAAATATTGCCAGCGTAGTCAAAATCTATATCTTTTGCAATATTGTTGTTAAGGCCAGTGAAATTTCCGGTGCTGCTTACAAAAGGGTCAATAACGATAGCCTTAGTAACATTTAAATCATTAGGAACTTTGAAACTTATTTCATTCTTTTTCTTAAGAAATTCAATATTTACACTGTTTTTAATATTTGCACTATAATAACTTTTAGGAGAAGAAATGTTTATATTGCCAACTTCTGACTGAACAATTAATTCATTCTTTAATATTATACTTTTTACATCACCACCAATTTTTACTTTCACTTTTCTAATATCAGCGTTAGGGGCTACAAATAAACTATATTCGTAACCACTCTGTCCTTCAAAAAAAGAATAGACAATATCAATACCTGGATATAATTCTTTGTAGATAATTTTTTTGAAAGAGAAAGCTTTTTCTTTTAAAAACCCATAAGTATGGTAGGCATCTTGTTTTCCCTCTGCAATTATCGTAGGACTTGGGTTTGATCCAAGCCATTCCATTGTAATTATCTTATCAATTGGGGTAATTTTTTCACCAATTTCCTCAACCCTCATCCCTTTACGCTTTAATTCTTCCCTTTCAGTTTTTGAGGGTGCAAGAACTTTTCTTTGCAAATAAATAATTCCGTGAGTTGTTAACAATACTGGCATATTAAAACCTTCATAGCCAAATAATACTTCGCCCATTTTTTCATACCCCTTTATAGTTTTTCCATATTGTCCAATATTTTGAATAAAAGAAGAAGTGGGATTAAATAAATTAGTATTTTTTTTTACTGAAATATTTGTCTTTTGTATATTATACGATTGATTTTTTTGAGCAAAACAAATATTCGAAAATAGCAAAGTTAAAATCACAAGGATTCCGAAAAAAAATAAGTATGAAGTATAGAAAATATTACGCACAACTTAATTGTTAATAAATTTTAAAAAATCCCTCACACTTAAAATGTTGCAAGGGATTTTTTTGGACTTTGCTAATCAATCAGGAGTACATTGCCAGCAAATTGAATTATCACCGCCATCAAAACAAGTAAGAGGACAAGGCGAATAGGCAAGGCAACAAGCTGCTAAATTAGGTTGAAACCTGCAACTGTGACATTCAACAGGTCCACCGCTTCCTTTAACTTCTCTCATTTCCTTCCTCGTTAAAGCACCTTTAAGGTCTTTAAAATTAAACGATTGTTTTTTCATTGTTTAAATTTTTGGTTTAAAAAATTGTTAGCGCCTATAGCTTATGGCATCAAAGGCATTGGCCCGTTTGGCAGGCTGCCGGTGGCCACCGGCAGCCTTAGGTATCACCAAACTGTTTCCTGGCTGTTACCTATTCAGCCAAAAAATACAGCCCCCTCTAACTCCCCCGAAGGGTAGAAATGGAGAATATTGTTTGAAATTCTTTTCATTTATCCTAATTTTTCAAAAAATACTTTAGGTCGCCCACTGCATACAGTTCAGGCAGTTGGTAATCATTAAAAAATATAGTAGGTGTAAAAGAAATTTCCTGTGCTTTACACCAGGCTTCTTGTTTAGAGATGACACCTTTCTCAAAGGTGTCATCTCTTTTGGGCAGAGGATATTTTGCAGCGAATGTTTCATAGTCCTTTTTATCTGCCAGGTACCAATCATCAAGGGCTTTCTTTATTGTTTCTTCATTATTGCTTTGGGCTATTGCCATTAAATGCTTTGCAGGCAGGGCGGTGGTATCATTTTCATTGTTAGTGGCAGTGAAAATAATCTGCACTTTCAGGTTATTGGTATGTTCCAGCAGTTCATCTATTACTTTATGTGCCCTGGCGCAGGGGCCACAATATGGGTTACATACTTTTACGATTGTATTTTTTGCATTGGGGTTACCGATGGTAATGCCAAGCCCATCAGTGCTTTTAACTATTTGCTTTTGTTTAGAAAGGAGGGCAAAAAATATTTGTGGGTTATGTTTTAATCTTGCCAGTTCATAGGGAGTATTTTTGGTTTGCTGCTCTTTTAAAAGAAGGGGCTTTACAAAATACCATAGACAAATAGGTAGGGTAAAAGTTATGTCTAAAGGATACAAAGATGAAAAACTAAATAGTGGAGGATATGGAAGCTGGTTTGTTACCAGCGAAACTGCAAATTCGAGCAAAAGAATAAGTTGTACCGCCAGACATAACCTGCACCATTGCTTTGCCACTGCTTTCTGATAATAAACAGAGAAAACAGTATATGGCAAGGCAAGTATGTTTAACCATGCAATGCCGGGCAGTAATTGGGGGAATAAAAGAAGGGTGAGAAAACTGCCGGTAAAATAGAAGAAGCCAATTTCGCTCCAGCTAACTGTATTAAAGAGTTTTGCCTGTGGTGAACTTAAAATGGCATTACAATTGGTTTTTGGGTTGCCGCCGGTACATATTTTTTGAAGTACCGGATTGTTTTTATCTACTTCGTACCAAAGTAATAATGCAGTAATAAAACAGCCACTGAGTTTTAGTAAAAGAAGTAATGAAAGACCAAGAACAGCAATGTATGAACTTACCAGTGCAAAAGAATAAACTACTGCCAATACTGCTAAACCAGTTATGGTAAGAAAGAAAGGAATTAATTTTTGTTGCCGGTTTTCTTTTTTCTTTGAAGTGATGTATTCTTTTTCACCTGCCCCCTCACCGGGCTGAACTAATAAAGCAATGCCAGGCCAGGTTTTAAAAAAAGCGTCTTTGCTCTCCTTTTTAGGCTTAGCGTTTTCATCCAAATATGTTACTGAACCATTTTCGGCAGCAGTAATTACTTTAAAATCCCTGCCCATAAATGCCACTAAAGGAAAAGGATATTGATTTAAATTTTCTTTGTCTGTTTTTACGGCAGCATTTTCTACATTCCATTCTGTAAGGCTGTCGCTAATGCTTAATAAACTGGGGAAGTCGGGATGAGATTGAATGGTTTTGTTTACAAGGGTGCTTGTAACTTTTATATTCAATTGATTCAGTAATTGAATTGTAGCAAAGACAGGTTGCTCGTAATTTTTAAACAAAACCATAGGTTTAAAAGTTTTGTTGTTTAAAAAACCAGATTAGTTTTTGAACTTAACAGAATATAAATATAGGGGATTATTTTTTATATGCAAAAAAAAAAATACGTGTTTATATAAAAAAAGGAGAACAGTTTCCCATTCTCCAGCTTATAAACTTTTTATCGTGTTATCTTTTCAAACTTACCTCACAATTCCCATCTTGGCTTCGATGCTCAGTGTAGCATGAGGCACAGCTTTCAGTCTTGCTTTGTCAATCAATTTGCCGGTAACCCTGCAGATGCCGTAGGTTTTATTTTCAATACGCATCAGGGCTTTTTCCAGGTGGTCAATAAAAGTAATCTGGCGGCTGGCCATCTGGCTCAGTTGTTCTCTTTCCATGCTCAAGCTTCCGTCTTCCATTGTCATATAGCGGTTGTCGCTTTCGTCGCCGCCCATTTCATCTTTACGGGTAATTAAGCCTTGCAGGTAAGCAAGTTCTTTTTTTGCTGCTTCCAGCTTACGCTGAATCAGTTCCCTGAACTCGGTGAGGTCGGAATCGCTGTATCTTACAATAGATGCTCCCAAATCAATTACCGGCTGATCGAGTACCGACCTTGTGAAATCGGGCTGGTATTTACGGGATGTTTTAGTGTTGATTTTTGGAATGACTACAGGTTTTGCCGAGGCTTTAAATTTTTCTTCTTTGGCTTTAAAAGATTTCATAGCCTCTTTTAAATTGGGGGCTTTAGCCGCCGGTTTTTGCTCTTCTGCTTTCTTACTCATTGGTTTTTGTACAATTTTTTTAGATATTGATTTTAATATAGGCTTAGCCACTTTTTTAGGAGCAATTGCCTTTTTTACTGGTTTTACTGGCTTTTTAGCCACAGGTTTAGCCACCCCGCCTGTCGGACGGGCAGGTTTTTTGGGAGCAGGTTTCCCGCCTTTCGGACGGGCAGGTTTGGCCACTGGTTTAGCAGGCTTTTTTGGAGCCGGTTTTTTAGCTGCCGGCTTTTTGGCTGGGGCAGATTTCTTAACGACTTTAGCTGGTTTTTTAGCAGCAGGTTTGGCCGCTTTCTTTTTTGTTGCCATACTACACTCCTTTTTTTATAACGTTCAGGTTTACAATGGCGTCGTTCACTTCAACCCTGATACCCCCGTTTATAGCAGGCAAAAAGACAAGCGAATCAGCCAAAATTTCGGCGCAAATATAGGTTTTATATTCATTTAATGCCGTTTGCAGCCCGGCATTTTCAGATACTTCTACGTCAATTCGGTCGGTTAGCTCAAATCCTTTCTCCTTCCGGATGGTTTGAACCCTGTTTACAAACTCACGGGCATCGCCCTCTTTTTTAAGCGATTCGGTGATTGTAATGTCCAAAGCTACGGTTAAAGCACCCTTGTTTGCCACTTCGTACCCCGGGATTTCATCGGTAGAAATTTCGAGGTCTTCGGCAGTGATAATTACCGGTTCTTCGCCTGCCGAAGGATAGTTGGGGTTCAATATATATTCTCCTGCCTGCACTTTTTCGATGGCAGTATTATCAAATTTTGCAATTTCTTCTGCTGCCCATTTCATTTTTGCTCCCAGCTTTTTGCCCAGGGTTTTAAAATTGGCTTTGGCTTTCTTTTTAATAAAATCATTTTCGGCGCTCAGCAAATCCACTTCTTTAATATTGGTTTCTGTGCGGATGATTTCTTCCACCTTCTTTATCCTTGCCGCCATCTCGGCATCCATTGCCGGGATAAAAACCTTTTGCAATGGCTGGCGCACTTTTATGTTCACTTTTTTGCGGAGCGATAATATCAGGGAAGAAGCATCCTGCGCCAGTTGCATCCGCTTTTCAAGATCTGCATCTATTACTTCTGCTTTTGAAGAAGGATAATCAGTATGATGTACTGATTCATTGTTGTGCCTGCCAGAAACTTTGTTAAGGTTATTAAATAACCAGTCAGCAAAGAATGGAGCAATGGGTGCCATTAACTGGCTGAGTGTTTCCAGGCATTCATACAAAGTTTGATAAGCACAAATCTTATCATGCTCATATTCGCCTTTCCAGAACCGGCGGCGGCAAAGGCGCACATACCAATTGCTCAGGTGTTCATCCACAAAATCTTCAATGGCTCGGCCAGCCTGTGTGGGTTCGTATTCATCAAAGTTTTCAGCAGCTGTTTTTATTAAAGTATTCAGGGAAGATAAAATCCACTGGTCAATCTCGGGCCTTTCTTTTACAGGGATATAAGTTTCTTTAAAAGCGAAGCCATCTACATTAGCATATAAAGCAAAAAACTGGTAAGTATTATACAATGTGCCAAAGAATTTGCGCTGCACTTCTTTAATGCCTTCCAGGTCAAATTTCAAACTGTCCCATGGGCTTGCATTGGTAATAAGGTACCATCTTGTTGCATCGGGGCCAAAGTCGGCAATGGTTTTAAAAGGGTCCACCACATTTCCGAGCCGCTTGCTCATTTTGTTGCCATTTTTATCTAATACCAAGCCGTTGCTTACAACAGTTTTGTAAGCAACAGAATCAAAGAGCAGAACACCCAATGCATGCAAAGTATAAAACCAGCCTCTTGTCTGGTCAACACCTTCGGCAATAAAATCGGCGGGGAAAGATTGCTTAAATGTTTCTTTGTTTTCAAAAGGAAAATGCCATTGTGCATAGGGCATGGCGCCGCTGTCGAACCAAACATCAATTAAATCAGGCACCCGTTTCATTGGTTTGCCGCTGGGGCTCACCAATGTTATATCATCTACATAAGGCTTATGTAAATCTAAAATGCCTTCGTGTAAATAATGCTTATTCGTTTCGCCGCCCATTACTTCAGCAGCTTTCTTTATTTCGTTGTTGAGTTCTTCAATGCTGCCGATACATTTTTCTTCTTCTCCATCCTCTGTTTTCCAGATGGGTAATGGTGTTCCCCAGAATCTTGAACGGCTCAGGTTCCAGTCCACCATATTCTCCAGCCAGTTGCCAAAGCGGCCAGTGCCGGTGGCAGCAGGTTTCCAGTTGATGGTTTTGTTCAGCTCCACCATGCGGTCTTTTACAGCTGTGGTTTTTATGAACCATGCATCCAGCGGATAATAAATAATTGGTTTATCGGTACGCCAGCAGTGAGGATAATTGTGTTCGTATTTTTCTACTTTAAAAGCCCTGTTCTCTAATTTTAATTTTACTGCTATGTCAACATTTACATCCGCATAACCTTTTTCATCTTTGTAATCTTTTACAAAGCGGCCGCTGAATTCGCCCACACCATCCACAAACTTTCCCTGCTTATCAACCAGCGTTAAAATGCCAAGATTGTTTTTTTGTCCTGCTCTAAAATCATCTGCACCAAATGCCGGGGCGGTGTGCACAATGCCGGTACCATCTTCGGTAGTAACAAAATCGCCAAGGATAACACGGAATGGTTTTGCATCAGGAGTTATTTCCTGAATTTTTTCTAAAGTGTTTGCCTCAGATGGGAGGAGTTGTTCGTATTCCAATCCTTCTAAATCTTTGCCTTTAAATTCAGAAATTATTGTCCAGGGAATCAATTTTACTTCAGCAGAATAATTTTCAAAATCACCATTCTCTCCTTCTGCTTTAAAATATTTTGCAACAAGGTTTTTCGCAAGAATAACATTTACAGGTATGTGAGTATAAGGGTTGAAAGTTTTTATCAGAACATAATCAATATTTGGCCCAGCTGTCAATCCTAAGTTCGAGGGCAATGTCCATGGAGTAGTTGTCCAGGCCATTAAAAACACATCAGCCCCCTCTAAATCTCCCCCCGTGGGGGAGACTTTTGAAGACTCTGCAACAACAGAAAAGATTTTAGAAATAGCAGGGTGTTGGTAAGCCCCTCCACTGGAGGGGTTTGGAGAGGCTTTAAACATCGCCACCACACTCGTATCCTTCACATCTTTATAAGTTCCCGGCTGGTTTAGTTCATGAGAAGATAAACCCGTGCCTGCAGCAGGTGAGTAAGGCTGAATACTCACGCTTTCATACAAATAACCCTTCTTGTATAACTCACTCAGGCACCACCACAATGTTTCAATATAATTATTCTCAAAAGTTACATAGGGATTGTTGAGGTCAACCCAGTAACCTATTTTTTGTGTAATGTCATCCCACTTGTCTTTAAACCGCATTACTACTTCCCGGCATTTCTTGTTGTAATCTTCTACGCTTATCTTTTTGCCAATGTCTTCTTTTGTTATGCCCAGTTCTTTTTCTACTCCCAGTTCAATAGGCAGTCCATGTGTATCCCATCCGCCTTTTCTTTTCACCCGAAAACCCTGCATGGTTTTGTAGCGGCAAACCAGGTCTTTTAATGTCCTTGAAATAACGTGGTGAATGCCGGGCATACCATTGGCGCTTGGCGGTCCTTCGTAAAAAACAAAAGGTGTTTTGCCTTCCCGAAGGCTCACGCTTTTTTCAAAAGCATTGTTTTGCTTCCATTTTGCCAGAATTTCATCGCCGATAGAGGGTAAATTCAGTTGCTTATATTCTTCGTATTTGCCAGCCATATTTTTTCTTCAGTCTTGCTTTAAAAGGTTGGCAAAGTTAGGCAAATAGGGCTTTCTAAGTACATTTAATACAGCCCTTTCGCCCTCAATTTGTAACTTTGGCACATTGACAAGTACCGGGCAACATTTTTATCTCCCAGGTTGTCTTAACAGCACGAATGTACAAGTACCTGCTTATAGTGGTTTTCATGATGGCGAATATTGCCAGGGCAGATACATTTGTAGTAACCACTCCATTAGACAATACCAATCCCGGAACTCTTCGCTGGGCGCTGCAAGAGGCTTATAACAATGGCAACCAACCCAATTGGGATACGATTACATTTAATATTCCTTCTGCCGCACCGGGAGCCAGGGCAATTCAAATATTGTCGGAACTGCCGGTAATTTCTTCTTACCTGGTTATTGACGGCACCACACAATTATTTGGGACAACATTTGGTGTTAGTGATGCAAAGATTGCGATCATACCAAAAGTGTTTGCCAACTCTAAGCGTGGGTTTGTAATGCGTAATGTTGATCATGTGGAGATATACGGTTTGTTGTTTGCCGGGTTTATCAATTCCAATCCAATAATCACCGAAACCTGGAGCGATGGTATTTTTATGTGGAATGTGCATGATGTAATTATTGGTGCTCCTTCCCGTGGTAATGCATTTTTTGGATGTTATCATGCACTAAGGCATGAGGCGCTGGATGAAGTAATTGGCCGGGCACCACCGCCGGGCATCGGCCATCACATCACTGTGCAGTCAAACTATTTTGGTAAGAACAATACCGGCACGATACAGCAAAGGGAAGGTGTGGTAAATGCGGTTGAATTACTTGATGTAAACAATGTGGCCATTGGCGGCTACGGTTTAAAGGAAGACAATAAGTTCATGGTTTTTTTAAGTGCTGTAAAAATAACTTTAAAGACGAACCTGCCTGCCGACAACAGCAACATTAGTGTGGTGAAGAATAATTTTATCATTGGCACATCCAATCCGCCGCTGCCGGTGGCGCTGCCTGTTTCGGGCATTCAAATAAATGATGTTCTGGCAAACCCCGGCATTCACTATGTAAATATCAGCGGCAATGATATGCTTACTTATGTAACCGGCATCAGCATCGGCGCATTAAAACATCCTTTTAAAATAGTAAACAATATTATTAATTGCGACCGGCTTAATAACAATGCCGGCTTCAGTAATGCGATTGCTGTAGTTGCCTGCGATTCTGGCCTCATTGGCGGCAGGGATTCTGCCAATATCATCCACGACACCAAAAACTTTGGTATTACTATGTCGGGCACCAAGTATATTACCATCAGTAAAAATTCTATTTACTGTAATCCCAAAGGCATTGCCATTACTGCACCGGCCACTATTATTCCAAAGATTACAGACATGTATATCGATGCGGCAGGCAATGCTTTTGGTAAAACCTGTGCAGACTGCAGGGTGGAGGTTTTTGATACACACAGTTGCATTGGTGAATTTTACAATGGCGAAACTTATTTAACAACAATCATAGCCAGTCCCACCGGCGATTTTATTTATGCAGGGCCAAACAGTTGTTTCAATACATCTTTTACTGTTACTAATTTAATCAACACTACTTCGCAATTTTATGTGCCTTATAATTTTATTCTTGATTCAACAGGGGTAATTAAAGTAAATGCCAGTTGCGGACAAACCAATGGTTCTATCAAGGGAATAAAAATATTTAGCGGTGTTGATTTTTACTGGGAAGATATTAACGGCAACGTGGTGGGTACTGATACCAATCTTATAAATGTGGGTGCAGGTTTTTACAGGTTAGTAGGCACCAAACAAAATATTGGCTGCCAGCTTTGGGCAGGCTATTACCAGATTACGGATGTGGTGCCACTCATAAATACAAACAATTTGCTGCTAACAGATCCAGTGCCGCAATGCAACAGGCTGGGTTCCATCACGGGCATAACGGTAAGCGGTGGCCCGGCGGGTACATTCAGTTATAAATGGACAAACCACCTGGGTGTAATTGTGGGGACTACATTAAGTATTAATAATCTTCCGGCAGGTTCTTACAGGCTTACTGTTTCGGTTGTTAATGACCCCAACTGTAATGTAAGTGCCGGACCGTTTACTTTAACCAACCAGCTTGCGCCGCAGTTTGACCTGACCAATGTAAGGGTTACCAATGCAAGCTGCGGCCTTACCAATGGCGGCATCAGTGGCATTGTTATCATCAATGCAAATGGTGCACAATCTTTTAAATGGAAAGATGCAGCAGGAAATATTGTAGGCACAACTGCTTCGCTCAGTAATGTTGGTGCCGGTGCTTACCAGTTAGAATATGATGATGCTTCGCCCTGCCCGCCAATGACCACTGCTTTTTTTACGATTGTAAACAATGGCCTTATTATCATTGACGAAAGCAACAAATTAATTATTCCAAGCGGCTGCACAATTATTAAAGGCGCCATCAGGAATATTACAGTATCCGGTGCAAATGTTTTGCAGTGGGTAAACACAGCAAGCGGAGCTGTTGTGGGCAATGCGCCTGATTTAATTAATATTCCTTCGGGCAATTACCGCCTCCGGGTTTTTGATACCAACTTTGGCTGTGCAGACAGTACGGGTATTATTTTTGTGCCAACTACTGTTGTGGAATCACTGGCTGTGCAGAGTAAAAATGTAAAGGATGAATTTTGTTCTGCTGCCAACGGATACATTCAAAACATTGTATTGTCTCCGTCACCTGTTGGGTACACTTACAAATGGGTGAAGAACACAACTGATACTTTTGCTTTCACCTTAAATGTAAGCGGCCTTGCCAAAGGCAATTACCAGTTGATTGGTACCGACAGCAATGGCTGCACACAGGTTATTTTGCAGCAAACAATTACTGACCATCCATCGCCAATACTGGATGAAACCAATGTTGTTATTAAAGATGATGAATGCACACAAAGTATTGGCAGCATCAAAGGCATGAGCAGCAGCAGTGGTGATGCACCATTTAATTACACATGGTATGCTGCTCCTTCGGGCAGTTTTGTAATTAACAGTATTGACATTCCAAAAACAGGAGCAGGAAATTTTTATATAATTGTTACCGATAAAAATGGTTGTAAGGATACTGGTTCAATTTTAGTTGTAAAAGACATCAGCCCCATAATAACGCCGCCACAATATGACCCGGCTTATGCCAAACGAAATTCTTTTTCATTTGTAAGAAACCTCAATGGTATTGCTGGCAGTTATGAAATTTTTGATGCACCCAGCAGCAACACTCCCATTGAAACAAATACCACCGGCACTTTTAAAACAATTAATTTAACTGCTGATAAAGATTACTGGGTTCGCCGTGTGGTAGGCAGTTGCTACAGCATAAAAGTAAAAGTGCATGTTACGGTCATTGATTTTTCTAAAGTTTTTGTGCCCAATGCATTTACGCCTGATAACAATGGCCTCAACGATGTGCTTAAAATAACTGTGTACGGTAAAATTATTATCGACGGGTTTTACATTTATAACCGCTGGGGCCAGCAGGTATTTTTTACCAGCGATGTAAACAAAGGCTGGGATGGCAACAACAACGGAAAACCCCTTTCCAAGGCCACTTATGCCTGGATGATAAAAGGATATGATATTGATGGCACGCCCATCAGCCTGCAGGGCACTGTAATATTAATACGGTAAAAATTACCGGGTATTTATTCCCTCCGCAGGCCTTTTTTACCCATAGCAAAAGTAATTTCATTGTAAAAAATACGCTTTGCAAAGATGCCTGCAGTAGTAAGCTTTCTATAAAAAATGTTCTCACTTTTAGTTATCCACATCAATCCTGTTTTGGCATAGTTATTGGCTTTTACAAACCGTTAACACATTTAAAAATATTACAGAAGAGTTTTGCTGGTTTAGGGTTTTATTAGGGTAAAGGACGGAGGTAGTCTTACCTCCGTCATTCTTAAAAAAAACAGGCAAGGCATTACTATTATATAAAAACAGTTCCCGTTTTAAATCCAGATCACCAAATGAAGAGTCCGTAATTTATTCATGAAAAGACATTAGAACCCGAAGATTGAAAATTGACTCATCTCATGTGTAATCACATGAAGAAAAAGGGGGCTGTCTGAAGAGACGGCCCTTTGTTTTTTTTGTCATTTCTAAGGTGGAAAGAAACTTGTTCTTTGGTTGTTTATTCAACAGCATTGCCGGATAAAAACATCCTATCCTGGCAGAACACTCTACAGTAAAACCCTGCGTAAAAAAACTAATCCTTCGGCATGTTATTTATAAAAAAATATTTTTTCATAAATAGTTTATTAAATAAAAAAACACTGATTGCATAGATTGCAAGAAAGACTATGATTTCTGGTGAATTGATATTTTCGCTAAAGCTTATTTGAAAGAAATAAGCAAGAAAGAAATAAAATAAGAGATACCATAAAGCAATGACCAGTGATGCATGCAATGCCAGTAAAAAAATTCTTCGAAAAGCGGTAATTTTTTTTGTTTTTTGCCACATACCAGCCCCTAAAGAAATTATTAAAAGAACGAGTGTTACAAAAATAAAAATTCTTGTGCCATTACTAAGGAGACTATCGAATGCTGAAACAGTAACAAATACTATAACCGGAGGCACTAATAATGCAACTGCTTTTTCCCAAACGCTAACTTTGAGCAGCAGGGAAAAAATAAGTATTGTAAAATAAAACAGAAACAATATTATCATCAGAATATCAAGAATAGCTATGTTTTGTTTACTGAAATAACCGGAGGTTGTGTAAATATTTAATAACTGCTTATTTAATGTTTCAAAATAAATATTTGTTGAATAGCTGCCGGAATCGGTGCTTTTATACCTGCTGAAATCATATATGTCCAGGATGTTGTGTATATTTTTTTTAATCAAATAAATCCTTGCATTGTGCATGGCACGCAATGAGTCTAAAAATTCTGAATGCCAGGTATAATTATCAATCAAAGATTTTTTTGTTTCCTCTGGTGCTGCTTTTATTTGTGTGGTATCTGTAATTGCGGAAGTTGTATCGGCTGGCATGCCAACTGCTGTACTGTCCGCAATTGCAGTATTAACAGTTTGTTCATCAGAAAAATTAAGCTGATAAAGGCTTTGATTAATAAATTTATTTTCTTTAACCTGGATAATTTTACTTTCAAACAGCCGGTATTCATCAGGATTTGTTTTAAGTAAAGAGTCCATGTATTTTTCTATATCACCCGGCACGCTTTTAATGATAGCCAGGTCGTCGCTGTTTATCATTGCTATTCTTATTTGTTTTTCATCTTCAGCAAATGACCTGGTTTTAATAAATTTTTGTGTTTTCAAGGAAAAAGCAAATGGAGCTGCAAAGGCTATCATGCCAATAAAAATTATAGACAGAAAGTTTATCCAGAAAATTCTGTGCAACTGCCGGGGGTTTAAGTTTTTACTGAAATACATATACTGGTTCCTGATCATCATCAGCAGCAGAATTACAGCAATAACAGCCGAAGAAATCAGAACTGTATAAATACTTACACTAAAGGGAAGCCAAAATTGTAAACCTACAGAAGCCAGTATTATTAAAACAGCAATTGGAAAATACCAATGGAATTTAGTAAGCCATACTTCGGGCCTTTTTTTTATTAAATACTCATCCAGCCTGTTAAAGAAATTAGACATGTAAAAATTAGAGATTAGTTTGTACAATCATGCTTTTGGTTGATATGCCAATATTCTGAAAAAGAGTTAATTCAATTTCATGCTTTACGCAGTAACTAAAAAAAACTGATTCTGTAATCTGTAAAGGTGTTTTGATAAAATAGGAGAATCCATTAAAATCCAATCCTGAATGTTGCAGACCCAGTAGCTTTTCCTCAACCTCCTCTCTTAAATCATCCGTTTTAAATTCAAATAAATTTGCATTCCTGAATTCGCCTGCCCTGGTTGTTTGATTGTTGAATATAATTTCGCCATTTGATAAAACAATCATGTTATCGGAAGCCGATTCCACTTCTTCTATATTTTGAGATGATAAAATAACGGCCATTGGATTTTTAATGCTTTTGCTGAGGTCCCTTATATCGTTGAGCACCCTAACCTGGGTATTGATATCAAGATTTGCTAGCGGTTCATCCAGCACCAGCAATTTTGGTTTCCATACAAGAATAGTAGCCAATGCAAACCGCAGTTTATATCCTCCCGAAAGATCCTGCCATTTTGAATTTTTAAATTTATTCAAACCAAGCCGTTGAATTATGTAATCAACTTCCTTGTCAATACAAACAGGTTTAATGCCATGCAAAGCAGCGGCATATTGAATAGATCTTTTTACCGGGCCTTCAAGCCTGCCAAGCTCCTGGGATAAATAAGCAATTTCCGGTTTCACCATATCCCACCTCACAGCATCTTCTTTCTGCAAGCTTCCATAAGAAACGGTTCCGCCGCCTGGAGACATTTCGCCTGCAATGATTTTAAGCAATGTTGTCTTTCCATTTCCATTTTCCCCAATCACTCCTGTTATTTCCCCAGCCTTTAAATCGAGGTTTATATTTTTTAGTTTAAATCCCGATTTTGAGTATTCTTTGTGCAAACCCCTGCAGCTAAAAACGATGTCTTTATTTTTTCTTTTATTAAACCAGCCCAACTGAATATTTTTTATATCCAGTTCGCTTAAAACATTTTCTTTTTCATCACTTACCTGCTCTGCAATTTTCATTATTTCATCAAATAAAATTGCTTTGATATTTTCATCACTGTTTGAATCTGCAAATTCTGAATCGAGTAAAATTGCTTCTGTCTGTAGTTTTTCGCTGTGCGAATATTTGTTAACAAGGTCAGTAAGCATAGAAATAGATAGTTCGTTTTTGCCCTCAACAGCATTCTTCAGCCTGGTGTAATCATTGTTAAATTCACTTATCATGCTGCTGCTTTTTTTAGTTCCTGCATAACTATTTCTATTATGGCAAAAATTTCTTCCAGTAATTTTCTTATTGCCTGCCGCACCTGTAAGTAATCAACCTTTGCTTTGTCATCCATAATATCGCAATATTCCCCCTTGATCATGCTTATTTTATCTTTGAGGGTTTCGTCATTAAAAAAATCACACACAAACCCAAATAATTTATCACAGGCATCTTCAAATTTTTTATTTTCAATTAACTTCCTTATTTCATCTTTACGGACAATTGGATTCCAGTTTTTCAGTTCGGCAACAATACAGGTAAGTGTTTTACGCAGGCCCTGAATAACATTTGTAAAAGCTTCGTCCCTGTTACCCCAGCTATCTACAAAAAGTGGATCTACGGGCAGCATTTGTAAACCGGAAAACGGCTGGCCGGTTATGTCGGTAGATCGCAAACCCACCGGAACTACTACCGCTTTTCGCTGCTGGTGCAGTTGCAAGGCCTGTTTTAGTTCGTTGTTATAGCAATAGTCTGATTGTATAAAATCGGGAGAAATCAGCAATAAAATCAAATCGGAAGCAAGCAGTTGTTTATTTATTTCCTGGTCCCAGGAATGACCGCCTTGAATATTTTCATCTGTCCACAGGGTTAAATTTTCCTCTGTTCTTATCAGAGAAAATAAATGAGTGACAAATATGTCCTTCAGGTCTTTGTCTTTGTGTGAATAGGAAAGAAAAACTTTTATGCCGTCTATCATTAGTTAGGTTTTAAGTTAAGGAGATTAACTTTTAAACAAATTACATCTTTCAATACAAAAAACTCATCCGAGTTTGAAATTAAGGTATTTTTTACTTTATAAAAAATTGCTTTAAGCAAATTCAACTTTCAACCGCTATACTGACATATTAATAGCTGGAAAGATTCAATAAAATCAGCCAATAAAATAGGACACAAATATTTTTCATTTATCGGTATTTTTTTTATTTTGGATACTGAACCATCAGTTTTATTATATGAAAAATCTGCTACAGATAGTTTTAACAATGGCGCTGCTGCCTTCTTTTATAATCGGGCTTGCTCAAAAACCAGCTACCGTAAAAACAACTGCAAAGAAAGTTGCCCCTGAAAATGTAAAGGCGGCACCCGGTGCTTATTTTATTTACGATACTGTTAAAGCCGGCTGGACAGTAGCGGCACCCTCTGCCATTAGTTTTGGACCAAGCCTGATGACCGATAACCAGGGTAATATTTATGCTCAGGTAAAAACTTCGGAGTGGGAAAGTGCTTATTGTATTTTACAAAATGGCCAGTGGAAAATATTGGCCGATGAAATAAAGGACAAGGTTTATTCTTTATTCAAAGACATTAATGGAAATATTTTTGCCATGTCAAATTGGTCAAAAATTTATAAAAAAACAGGCACCCAATGGAACTTAGTGGCCGGGGACAGTAACTATGTAGTTGATATAAGGGTTCAGGCAGGCGAAAGCTTTTACGGGTTTAGTAAGCAGGCGGGCTCTGGTAAATACGCATTGGTAAAATGGACAGGCAAATCCTGGACAGTATTAGAAACCACTACAGGCATACTTGAGTTTAACGGATTCCCTTATGTAATTGCAGATAAAAAAGGGGTGATTTATTTTAGCGCAAAAGATAATAATAAAGCGAATGTCATTCAGTGTCTTATTGGAAAAGAACTGAAAGAATTGGGCCAGATGCCAGATGATGTAAAGGGGCTTGGCTTAGATGAAGATGGTTTTTTGTATGCTTTTGGAGAAAACATGAATAAACATTTTTTTAAAAAATGGAATGGAAATAACTTGAGCGATGTTCCATTGCCACCCGGCATTACAAAATATGTGTATCCTGATATAAAATATTACGGTGGCAAAATTCATTTATCAGCTTTAACAGAAGACCCGAATGATCCCCCTGCAGAGCGCTTTTACTTTATACTGCAAAAAGGCAACTGGAAAAAAATATGTAATTATAATACCGATTTTTCTTCTTACCTGCCCATTGAATCCAAAGGAGTATTTTATGTAATAAGCAGAAAAAACAATGCCCTGTTAAGACTGGAAACAGGCAGGATTATCAAAAGAGAAATTTATCCATTTAGCATTGCAGCCGGACTTTCACAAAATACAGAAATTGAAGAAATAAAAACTACTTACAGATTGGTTAAAGAAGGAAATAAATATGGTGTGATAAATCAGAAAGGCCATGTGGTTATTTATTCTGCCATAGACAACATTACGATTGATAAAGACCCCATGAGCAGTACCTTCATCAGGTATGCTTTTAATTTATTTGTGAATGGCGAAAATTTTTATGTTCCGATTAATAATTCAAAAATTGACCCTTTTAGTTTGCCGGGCATTTACAATGAAAAAATAGATAAATGCAAAGCTTGTAATGGCAAGGGAAGATTTGAAGCCCGTAAAGAATACGAAACTGTACAAGGAGAATGGGTGGAAGGTTACACTTCAACTACAACAAGACCCTCTACAATGGGTGGTTATCAAAAAACTACTACTACTACTCCGGGATACCGCAAACCATCTACTCAGAGAGTAAAGGGCACAATAGCATCTTCAGATTGTTCTAAATGCAGGGGCAAGGGACAATTTGTTACGGGCTGGAAAGAAACCCTGGAATATAATGCGTTCAGCAACAGTTACCGTAAGCAACGAAAGGAATATACCAACTAAGCAACTGGTGCGGCACTATAAAAGTGAATTGTTTCTGCCTGCTGATAAAAAAGCACCCGAAAATAAACAGGCCTCAACTAAAATGCTGATTAACTGCCAGAAAAAGAATTTTTTTTTGTTACCGGCAGTTAAAAATTATTATATTTAAACATGTTTATTTTGTGGAGGTAATATTCATATACTCCTATTGATGATCTTTCAAATTCCAATACCTGCAGATTACATTGTGAAATACCTTTCTGTTTCTGGCATTAGCTGCATTCATATATCTGTCTGATAAACCAATTATTTATTTTGCAAAAACGTGTATGTATAAAATATATACCTTGAATTTTTTTTTATTACTGTTTGTTTTTTGTTGTTTCAAAAACACAGCAGCTCAGCAACCAGTTCATCATCCTTTTAAAGATGAAGCTCCTTTGTTGACAGGGCCTGGTCCAAATATCTGCGGCACTGATATGGCGCTTTACCAGTTGCGTAAAAATCCTGCTTACAGGGCTATGGAAGAAAAAATGAACCTTGCCATCCGAAATGCAATGGATACGCTGAGCGGCGATACCATTATCTTGCCCGTTGTTGTACATGTTGTAAATCCTAATCCCTATTCTATTACAGATGCACAGGTTATTGCAGGCATTAATTTATTAAACGACGCTTTCAGCAAATCGGGTATTTACGCAGCAAGCCCTGGTGCAGATACAAAGATCAGGTTTTGCATGTCGAAGAAAGACCCTGACGGGGGAAATACAACAGGCATAACCCGTACTACTTCTTATTTCGGCAACCATTTAAATAAAGATATTGAAGACAGGAAACTGAAAAACCTTATTCAATGGGACCCTGTAAAATACATCAACATCTGGCTTATCACCAGCATTGACGCCGAAGCCTATATAAACTTTAGCTGTGGCGTATGGACCCGCCTTGGTGTTGGCGGCTATGCAACATTGCCACCCGGCGGCGGTCCGCTGGATGGAATAGTAATTACGGGATTTGGTGCTTTACTGGCGCATGAAATGGGCCATTACCTTGGCTTGTATCATACATTTGAAGGTGGTTGTTATAACTATGATTGTTTATTAAATGGCGACAGGGTTTGCGATACGCCACCCGACAATTCAGTAAGACCATCGCCTGCATGTAATAACCCGGGCAATTCCTGCAATACAGATACGCTGTCAAATTATTCCAACGGAAATTTTTTTACAGATGTTCCCGACCAGATTACAAACTTTATGGATTATGGAAACAGCGGCTGTAGTATTCAATTTACACAGGGCCAGGCCGACAGAATGAGAGCAGCAGTTATGACACAGCGAAGCGGATTGCTGCAGGATGAATGTACCCAGCCATGTATCGAAAATATCATTGCAGCTTTTACCAGAGATATTGCTTACCCGGTAACCGGCGACCTGATAAATTTTACCAACACATCAACCGGGGCTGCCAGCTTTGAGTGGCTGGTGAATGATGTGGTTATTGCAACGACTACAAATTTTTCTTATTCATTTACAGCAACAGGAAAAACCAAAGTAACTTTAAAGGCTTTTAATACACCCGGTTGTTTTGCCGCTTACTCAGATTTTATTATTACCAACTGCGGTGTTACTGCAAGATTTTACACCAATAAAAAAACCATTGCTTCAAAACTTGGTATACTTACCGACAGTATAGTTTTTACCAATTCTTCTTACAACGGCATAACTTATCAATGGCTGATGAGCAACGACCAGGGCATGGCAGAACAGGTAATAAGCACCAGCACCAATATAACCTATGTGTTTCCCACGCCGGCTAATTATACCATGCGGCTGGTGGCTACCAATGGCAGTTGCTCCGATACTACCGATACGTATATTATTCCCGTGTGGGATCCCACAGCCGATGGTGCTTTTTTTAATGTGGCGGCTTATTGTTACCAGCAAACAAAGGTGAAAGTAAATTTTTGTGTTGTTGACTGGGGTATTGCACCCATACCAATTAATACACCCATTAATTTTTATGATGCAGACCCTCATTTGCCGGGAGCCAATAAATTATCGCCCACTTTTTATATGCCCTATACTGCCCCCGGCGGAAATTGTTATACCTGTTATTCTACCATTATTAATGTTGGCTATGCACACCTCGATAAACTTTACATGGTGTTTGCGGATTCGGGCAATGCTGTGCCGGTTGTATTGCCCAATACATCCTTTATTGAAAAAGATTACAACAATAATTTTTATACCATCAACAACCTGCGTTTCAGGGCCAATGCAACACCAGTAACTGCCACGCTGCTGCCCGGCGATACATTGCAGTTGAATGCAACCGGCCTGCCTGCTGCCCCGGGTTTTAATGCTTTTTTATGGAGCACAGCTTACAGGTTAAGTTGCACTACCTGCAGTAACCCTTATTTGTACGCCGATTCCGACAGGATAAAAAGAGTAATTGTTACCAGCCCTTATGGATGTATTGATACGGCTTATGTTGATATCAGAGTGCCGCCGGCCGATGATTATACCATCAGCATAAACAATGTTATCTGTGCATCGCATGACAGCATGAATGTAAATTTTACAGTTTACAATTCATTCATCAGGGGCGTAATTCCTAAAAACCTGGAAATATCTTTTTATAATGGTAACCCCACAATTGCAGGGGCAAGTTTGTTGTTTCCTGTTTATAAAGTAGCCGACACCACATTTGCAAGGCAGCAGTCATTTAGTACCAGGATAAAAATTATGCCACAGGGAAACCTTTATGCAGTCGTCAATGACAGTTCACTTTTAATACCCATCAGCCTGCCCAATACGCCCAGGCTGGAGAAAGATTATACAAATAATATGCACACTGTTTTTTACCAGCCTAATCAAACCACTGTAAATGCAGCTATTTGCCAGGGTCAAAATTATGCCGGCCATTATGCTGCCGGAATTTATGTTGATACACTTGCCGGATACAATGGCTGCGACAGCATCCGTACATTGAACCTTACTGTAAAACCTGTTTTCTTTACAACAGTTACCACTTCCATCTGCCCCGGCCAAAACTATGCAGGCCATACAATATCGGGTACATATATTGATGTTTATCCTGCCATAAATGGCTGCGACAGTACCCGTACACTGAACCTTACTGTATTACCAGTTATTGCTTCCACTGTAAATGCTGCTATTTGCCCCGGGCAAAATTATGCAGGATATACTATGGCAGGTACTTATATTGATGTGTACACAGCAGCCAATGGCTGCGACAGCACCCGTACATTAAACCTCAGCATTAAACCAACTGCCAGTTCAAACATTGTTGCAGTAATATGCCAAGACGATAACTATGCAGGGCATACAACATCGGGTACTTATATTGATATTTATCCTGCAGCCAATGGCTGCGACAGCACCCGTACTTTGCAACTGACAGTAAACCCCAAAGCATTCACTACTGTTAATGCCGCTATCTGCAATGGAGAAACATACCTGGCAGGCGGGCAACTGCAAACAACAGCGGGTGTTTATAAAGATACCCTTACAACTTATCTCGGTTGCGATTCTGTTATTACCACCAACCTGACTGTCAATCCGCTTCCAGCCCCCGACCTTGGCAAAGACAGGGGTATTTGTTTTGGCGATGTATTGGTACTTAACCCAGGAAGTTTTGTTACTTACCTCTGGCAGAACGGCAGCACCAATAATACTTACAGTACCAATCTTGTTGGGCAGTACAGTGTTTTGGTAACCAATAATTTTGGCTGCAAAAAATCGGATACTATGAAGCTTACCAAAATATTCCCCCTTCCGGCAAACTATATGCCTGCCGATACCAGCCTATGCCGTGGCAATATTGTACATGTAAAAATTCCGGGGTATATTAATTACTTGTGGAGCACTGGTGGGACACAAAATTTTATTGACATTATTAAAACAGGTACCTATACTTTAGATGTAACAGATAAAAATGGCTGCAAGGGAACCGATTCTGTAAAAATATTTTATTACAATTGTGCCGATGTGTGGATACCGAATAGTTTTACACCCAACAGGGATGGATTGAATGATGTTTTCCGCCCGGTATTTCCAGCACCGGTAACAAACTACCGCATGCAAATATGGAACAGATGGGGATTCCTTGTTTTTGAAAGCCGCAGCTCTGCCATTGGCTGGGATGGCAGCTTTAAAGGGGAGCAGCAGCAACTGGGGGTATATGTTTATGTAGTCACTTTTACAGATATTGACGGGGCAGATGTGAAAAAGACGGGAACAATAATGCTTATCAGATAAAAAATTTATCTTTTGCTTTGCTTGTATTCAGTTTTGCATTAACAGATACTGCAAAAGTATTGACAAGGTCTTTTGCAGTATCTGGGTAAATTATTTAACGTACAATAATAAAAATATTTTCTAAACCGTTTCTTTAGGATGGTCGGCCCACACAGTCGTTTCTTCCCAGGTATCAATATCTTTTTGCAGTTCATTAATTTTATTGCGTGCCCCTTTTAATGCACCTGCACCCAGCAACAGCCTAAGCGGTGGCTCACTTGCTTCCACTGCTTTAATGATGGCCTGCGCCGCCCTTACCGGGTCGCCGGGCTGGTTGCCGCTATAACCACGGATGGTGTTTTTATTGGCATGGGCTGTTTGCTCATAATCATCAATTACAATCTTGCTGTTATTGGCCGACCTGCCAGCCCAATCGGTACGGAAACCGCTGGGGGCTACCACAGTTACTTTAATTCCAAGATGTGCAGTTTCTTTTGCAAGCGCTTCTGAATAACCCGTTACTGCAAATTTAGTAGCATTGTAAAATCCTACACCCGGAAAAGCTACCAGCCCGCCAACGGAGGAAATATTTACAATATGGCCGCTGCGTTGTTTACGCATTATGGGAAGTACTTCTTTGGTAACATTGGCAAGGCCAAAAAAATTAATTTCAAACATGCGGCGTATTTCGTCTTCTTCGCTTTCTTCAATGGCACCAAAATAACCAATGCCTGCATTGTTTACCAGCACATCTATGTGGCCAAATTTTTCAAGCGCTGCGGCTACTGCTGCTTTTATTTCAGCAGGTTTTGTTACATCCAGTTTAATTGCTATTGCCGTTTCGGGGTACTGGTCAACAAGTTCTTTAATATCATCTGTGTTGCGGCTGGTTACTGCCACCTGGTGGCCAAGCTGCAATGCTTCCTGTGACAGTTGACGGCCAAACCCTGTTGAACAGCCGGTAATAAACCATACTTTACTCATTGTAATTTTATTTTAGTGTAAGAAACTGCGAATGTATTCCGGTACGGCAGATATATTGTTACGCAAAAAGGAATTGATTGAGACAGCACTTATGAAAACCATACAATAAATAAGTTTACATTCGTTTGCCTAATAAGCCAGCACAATGGCAACATCATCATCGAATAATTCAACACTGCTCATTAACCAATTATTTTCCATTCGCAACCTGTATGGGAAAAATTATGCAGCGCAAAAAATACAATTGCTTCATGCTGTCAGCATTAATCCAGTCAATAATAAAAAATCATTGCAATTGTTTTACGGTAGTTTATTATTCCTGCTTGCTTATCCCGATAACAAAAGCGTTTATAATTTTGCAAATAAATTATTGCTGCAATTACAGTTGCATATTCAAACAAATGAAAAAATAAAAGAACGCTTATTTAATTCTGGTATCACCGGCTCTTCTCTTTCTGCAGCCTTCAGCTTCGAGATGGTGAAATGGCTGAAAGCAACGCATGCAAAAGATATCCGGTTTAATTCTTTTGTTGCCGGCGATGGACAAATTCAATCCATTCTTTCGGTGCTGATGCCCAAAGTGGAGTCGGAAATTTTGCAGGATGCAAATGCCAACTGGCGTGGCTGGCTAAAGCAGTCAATGAAAAAAGAAGAAATTTTGCTGGATAAACTCGTTGCTGTTTTTGATGAATCAACAATACGCCCCGAAGTAAAAGATGAACTGTGGGCGGCGATAGGAATAAATATTGAAATTGATTTTTCATCGCACTGCTGCCTGCCGCCATCGCTGTTTACTACATATTATCACCGCTCGGCAATTAAAAAAAATGTTCATCAGCAGCCAGCATCAAAACCCATTCTTATTAAACTGGATAAACCACAGGCAGAAAAAATTATTGACTGCAGTAAAATGATTTTGGTGCGTCATCTTCGGGAGCTTGACCCCATCACATTCACATCAGCAAACCTTGTTTCTTATTACCAGCTGACCAGGGGCATTTCGGTGGCACTTTTGGGAATGATACCCGAACGGAGGCACCCCATTGACAGTTATATGGGGTATGTAGTTTTTAAAAACGGCCTGCCCGTTGCTTATGCAGGTTCATGGATATTATTTAACAGTGGCCGCATCGGGCTGAATGTTTTTCCAGCATATCGTGGCGGCGAATCGCAATATATTTTTCAGCAGGTGCTGCAACAGCATAGCAAAGTGTATGGTTTAAAACGTTTCAGTGTAGATCCCTATCAACTGGGAAAAGAAAACAGCGATGGAATAAAGTCTGGTGCTTTCTGGGTTTACTATCATGCAGGCTTCAGGCCCATATGCAAAGAACAAAATGAAATAGCAGCAGAAGAAGCTTTAAAAATAAAATCCATAACCGGCTACCGCAGTCCTTCAAAGGTTTTAAAACAACTTGCTGATTCACGGATGGAACTGTTGCTGCAAAAAAGTACTGTTCGTTTTGATGCTACCGATCTGAGTTTAGCCTATGCCACAATCGTAAAAGAGGAATATAATAATAACAGGAAGCTGGCAACAGAAAATAATCTTGTTAAACTTGCACAATTGCTGCAGATAAAAAACTACCAGGAACCAACAATAAAGTTCATACTTGAAAACTGGAGCGTTCTCCTTTTAAGCAGCCAAAAAAATATTAAATACACTAATGAGTTTAAAAAAATATTGAAAAACTTATTTGAATTAAAAGCTGCCGGTTCCGAAGAGCTTTACATATTCAACATGCAACAGGCAGTTGAGCTAAGAAAATTGCTGGAGAATTTACTAAAGTAAAATATTTTTTATCCCGGGCCTGGCAATTATTTATTTTTTCTTTTTAAATACAAGTACAAATTTTCCACCTTAGTTCTTGCCCAGGGTGTTTTGCGTAAAAAAGTTAGACTCGATTTTACACTGGGGTTGCTTTTAAAACAATTGATGTTTATTTGTTCGCTTAAATATTCCCAGCCATAATTTTCTGATAAGTAAATCATGATTTGCTCAAGGGTAATATTGTGCAGGGGGTTATTTTTTTGAGTTTCCATAAATTTTATTACTCATTTCATTTCAAACAAATCTTAACCCACCAGTATAAGATCAAGTTGAGGTATCTCCACTATAAACAAGGCTGTAAAACTTACTCCCGGTTTTTTGTTTTCAATACCACGGGATATCATGTCCATAATGCCGGCATATTCACTTTGGTGTTTTTCGCAAACTACAACCGGTGGCTGGTAACTTGGCGTCATTAATTTTTGTGAATCGGGCACAAATCTTATCTGGATAGTGGACAATATATAAGGTGGCGTGGGCACTCCCATTAAAATCAGCAATGTATTACTGATGTAATTGGGAACAGTAGCAGTTGGGTCTTCAATGGATACTTCGCTCAGTATCATTTCAAGTTTAGTCAGTTCAACTGTTTCAATTGTCCAGGCCATGGCGGCAGCTTTAACTTTGTCAATCATGATGTGTTGGTTTTATGAAGTTTAAAAATAAAACATTCTCAGGCGCTCATTTGCTTTTATTTTATATTTGGCTATGCAAAATTTTAAACAATACTTTTTATTAAGAGACGATATTACCTTTCTTAATTTTGGCTCCTTTGGTGCCTGTGTAAAACCGGTGTTTGAAAAATACCAGCAGTTTCAACTGGAGCTGGAACAGGAACCGGTAGAGTTTATTGTTACCACCGGCATCAAATACCTGGAAGCTGCCAGAGAAGCGTTGGGCAATTATATTCATTGTCATAAAGATGATTTGGTGTATGTAGCCAATCCATCGTATGCAGTAAATGCGGTGGTTAAAAGTTTTAACCTGCAGCCCGGCGATGAAATACTTGCTACAGATTTGGAATATGGTGCCTGCGATAAAACCTGGGAGTATTATTGCAAAAAAGCCGGCGCTAAATATATAAAGCAACATATTTCATTGCCCATACAATCAAAAGAATCATTTGTAAGTGATTTTTTTAAAGGGCTCAGCAGTAAAACAAAATTGGTTTTCATCAGCCATATTACCAGCAGCACCGGCCTGCGCCTGCCGGTGGAAGAAATCTGTGCTGCCGCAAAAGAAAAAGGCATTATGACTTTTGTGGATGGTGCTCATGCGCCGGGGCAAATACCATTGGATTTACAAAACGCACCCTTTGATTTTTACACCGGTGCCTGCCACAAATGGATGATGACACCCAAGGGCAGTTCGTTTTTGTATGTTAAAAAAGAATACCAGCATTTGGTAGATCCGCTGGTGGTTAGCTGGGGTTACAATGCATTGTTTCCTTCGGGCTCACAGTTTTTAGATTATCACCAGATGAATGGCAGCAGGGATTATTCTGCTTTTTTAACCATACCAACTGCAATTGAATTTATGAAAGCGCATAACTGGCCGGAAGTGGCTGCCGCCTGCAAAAAGTTAGTACAGGAAAATGCCCCGGCGTTTTGCGAATTACTTGGCTCAACGGCGCTTGCGCCGGTAACAGATGATTTTATTGTACAACTATTCAGTGCACAAATAAAAACCACTGAACCAGAAAAACTGCACCGGCATTTTTTTGACCAGTATAAAATTGAAATACCTGTAATGCGCCATGGCGATAAAGTTTACCTGCGCTATTCTATCAATGCATTTAACAGCCAGCAGGATTTGGATACATTGTTTGCTGCTATTAAGGAAATAAAAAGCAAAACGGATTTGATTGAGCCGGATTAATTATCGGGGAGTATTGTTCATGCCAAAAGAATTTGTTGCTTACATTGTAACCTTTCCGGTAAGTTTTATATCTCTTGATGAACTGCCTATCAGGATATTGTAAATACCTTTATCCATTACCCATTTATTGGTAACATCATTAAAATATTGAAATGCTTCTTCAGAAAGAGTAAGTGTAATTGTCTTTGTTTCGCCGGGTTGCAAAAAAACTTTCCGGAATTCCTTTAACTCTTTTTCGGGCCTTGGTAAAAGCGAAGCATCTGGTTTTACATATAATTGTGCAACATCTGCACCCGCTGCTTTCCCTGTATTTTTAATGGTAAAACTAACCGTTGCCGAATTCCCCTTGGCACTAATCTTCAGGTTTGCATATTCAAAATTTGTGTAAGAAAGACCATGCCCGAAAGAAAACTGAGGTTCCACTTTATAAGTGTCGTAATAACGATAGCCTGCATAAATATCATCCAGGTAATTAACGATAAGATTTTTTCCGTCACCGGGATATTCTCCCAGTTTTTGTGAAGGATGGTCTTCAAGTTTTTTCGGAAAAGTCATAGGAAGTTTTCCGGAGGGATTCAAATCGCCGAAAATAATTTTTGCCAAAGCATTGCCACCTTCCATGCCAGGATACCAGCTCTGTATCACCGCCGGTATTTTTTCAAGCCATTGCGTCATATCCAATGCTCCGCCACCCATTAACACTACGATGGTTTTTGGATTTGCCTTTACCAAAGCTTTAATGAGTTCATCCTGGCCAAACGGGAGATTCATATCAGGTTTGTCAGTATCTTCTGCATCGTAGGCGTTATCGTTCCAAACAGCATAATCATACCCATGTGTAGATCCGCCTGCAAATATGACTATATCAGATTTTGCAGCAAGGGCTACTGCATTTTTCATAAGCTCAGGGTTTGATTTGCCATTTCTCTTTATTTCATAGCCCTGTGCATAATTGATTACAGTATTTTTCCCTGCCAGATTCTTAAGGCCCTCCAGGGGAGTAACTTCGTAAAAAGCCCTTACCTGCGAACTGCCACCGCCCATTGATTGTTTTCTCTCGGCATTAAAACCAATTACTGCAATAGTTTGTGCTGCATTTTTATTGACGGGTAAAATACTTTGCTGATTTTTTAATAATACAATTCCTTCTTCGGCAATTTTTGCTGCAGTTTGCTGGTGTGCTTTTGAATTGTATTCTCCTTTCCTTCTTTTGCCATCAATCATGTTTGTTTTAAACATCACGTACAATTTCCTTCTTACTTTTTCGTCAATTAAATATTCGGGAATGCGTCCTTCTTTTACCAGTTTAAGTGTTGCATCGGCAAAATAAAATTTATTGTAATCGGGGTTTGGCAACATGGCCAGGTCAGTTCCCATTTCAAGGTCAAGCCCGTTCCATAAAGCCTGTTCAGTATTATGAACTGCTTCCCAGTCGCTGATAACGATTCCCCTGAAGCCCCATTCTTTTTTAAGTATCTGATTAAGCAGGTAATTATTTTCAGAAGCCCACTGGCCACGGAATTTATTATAGGACCCCATTATGGTATTAACGCCACCAAGTTGAACAGCAGCTTTGAAACCGGGTAAATAGATTTCTCTTAATGCCCTTTCGCTCATTTGAACATTGATGGTTTTCCTGTTGGTTTCCTGGTTATTGGCAACAAAATGTTTTACACAGGCAGAGATGTCCTGGTCCTGAACTCCTTTGATATAACCTACTGCCATTTTTGAAACCAGCAGGGGATCTTCACTTTGGTATTCGAAATTTCTTCCGTTAAGCGGAGAACGAATGATATTAATGCCAGGTCCAAGTATTACATCTTTTCCCCGGTAATTAGCTTCACTTCCGAGCACAGCACCGTAAGCATAACCCAGTTGGGGATTCCATGTTGCAGCAAGGCAAACACCGGTTGGCAAATAGGTGCCCGAATCAAGTATATTATTATCAAGTTCCCAGTCTCTTCCAAATTCAGGACGAACACCGTGTGGCCCGTCTGAAGTTATCAATTCAGGAATACCTAACCTTTTTACACCCCCCGAAGTAAAAGATGAATTGGCATGAATCATATTCACTTTTTCTTCCAGTGTCATTTGCTTCAGCAGTTTATTAATACGCAGATCCATGCTGGCGTCGCCGGTGGATTGTGCAGTTGCATTGGTAACAATAAGGATTGAGAGGAAGAAAATGACTCTACGCATCGAATGTTTTTTTACTGTTGTTGATTTTAGTTTTTCTAAAAAACTTTGCTTTAAGCTGGTTTAATGATTACCTGCATGAATAAAGCAGCCAGGTAAATTTATATTTACTGGAAGGAGCTGTCTGATGTAACTGCTCCTTCCTGTAAATACATTTCTTTATTTTATAATCAGGATTTTGCCCGACTTTAATTTCTTACCATCATTGTCCATTAAGTAAATATGGTAAATACCGGTACCAAGGTTTCCTAAATCAACCGATATGGAAGTGTAGGCACCAAATATTACATATTTACCATTTAGTACCATCGCACCTTTGCTGTCATAAACAGTAAGCATTCTTGGTGCAAGATTGCTAACATCGCTAAAAAATCGTACCTGGAACTTTCCGGGCGAAGGATTAGGATAAATAAATAAATGATCGCTGGCTGCGTCTGATATTACTAATGCTGCAGAAGTAGCAACACATCCATTTGCATTAGTAACTTTTAAAGTATAGCTGCCTAAGCCATCAATATTCACTGTTGTTGAATTGGTGGTTTGGCCAGAAAGTAATAAGCCGTTCCTGTACCATGAATAAGAATTGCCTGCAACAGGTGCTGTTGTAATAATTGTAGTAAGCCCGGGTACTAATTTAGTATATGGCGATGCTGTGATAACAGGTGCCGCCGGCAGTGGATTGATGGTAACAACTATTGTTGCTCTTGGGCTTTCACATCCAAAGGAGTTTGTCTGGCTAACGTAGAATGATGTGCTGCCTGCTGTGTTGGTAACAGGTGTTGGTGCAATAACAGATGATGTTCCACCAACTGCAGTATTATACCAGCTTAATGAATTTCCTGTTGAAGCTGTTGCTGACAATATCCTGGAAGTTTCGTTGAGACAATATAAAACAGGACTTGTAACTGTTGGCGCTGCTGGTGTAGGATTTACAATAACATTTAATAAAGCCCTTGGCCCTTCACATCCTGCCGCAGTAACCTGGCTTACATAATATGCGGTTGTACCAGCAGTAGTTGTTAACGGAACGGGAGCTGTTGCAGATCCTGTTCCACCTGTTGCAACGGTATACCACCTAAGCGTATTTCCAGCGCCGGCTGTTGCTGTAAGTGCAGCAGCGGTTACATTCTGACAATAAGTAATTGTTGCTGTAGAGGGTGCTGAAGGTGTTGGATTAACTACAACAGCAATGGTTGCTCTTGGCCCTTCACAACTCAGAGCGGTAACCTGGCTTACATAATAATTTACTGTTCCGGCAGTAGTTGTAGCTGGTATTGGTGCAGTGGCAGATCCAAATCCACCGGTTGCAACAGTGTACCATCTCAAACTATTACCGGCTGCTGCAGTTGCTGTTAATGCAGTAGCAGCAGCATTTTGGCAATAATTGACTGGTGTGGTTACACTAGGTGCACCAGGTGCAGGATTTACAGTAACTGCTATAAGTGACCTTGGTCCTTCGCAGCCAGTCAATGTAGCCTGGCTTACATAATAATTAGTAGTGCCTGCAGTTGAAGTTGAAGGTGTTGGTGCTGTGGCAGTACCTGTTCCACCTGTTGGTACTGTGTACCATTTTAAACTGTTGCCTGCAGCAGCAGTGGCAGTTAATGCTGTGGCAATTGTATTCTGACAATAGGTAACTGGTGTTGTAACCGCAGGTGCCGATGGCAAGGCTGTTACTACAACAGCAAGTAAGGCCCTTGGCCCCTCAATGGAAAGTGCATTCACCTGGCTTACATAATAATTGGTAGTGCCTGCAGTTAACGTAGAAGGAGTTGGTGCTGTAGCAGAACCTGTTCCACCCGTTGGTACTGTGTACCACAAAAGTGTGTTGCCTGCAGATGCTGTGGCTGTTAAAGGAGTTGCTGCCGCATTCTGACAATAATTTACCGGCGTATTTACTATTGGGGCAGCGGGAATATTTGCTCCGCCAAATTTTACATCATCAAAATAATAAATTCTTTCGCCTGCAGTTGCACCTGTTACTCCAAAGTTGAAAAAGACAGAGGCTTTATTAAAGTTATAGCCAAGGTTTAATGCTGCTGTGCCTGCTGCCTGGTTGGCAAAATTAAATTCCAATGTTTGCCAGCCGCTTGCTGTTGTTACAGTGGCTTCTGTTTCGCAAGACTTTGTTGGATCGGTTTTGTCTTCCACTTTTAATCTTACCTGTATGCCACTATGTGGCGACCATACTCTTACATTCATCTTTTTTTCGGTGGCAGTAAAAGGTATGTTGCTGCTAAAGCCTGTTTGAATACCGCCTGTTACAGCAGTAACAGTGGTACCAGCCCAAAGCTCGGCGGTGTTTGTTTTAATTACTTTGGCTACTTTATTGGTTGCCAGTGTTGGGTCCGTTACAATGGTTGATTGCTCGGCGCCACCAAAACCAACTACTCCGTAATTGACGGTTGCATCATCAAAAGTAACGGGCAGGTTCATCTGGGTT
>JANNAM010000103.1:0-1896 GCA_031384415.1 Bacteroidota bacterium | reverse complement strand
TGTGGCAACCGGGTAATCTTTTCTTTTATTAATCCATTGCCATTCCCAGGTTTTTACCTCTTTCACAAATTCTTCTTTATTTAATTCCTTTCCGGTCTGTAATGCTGCTCCGGCTTTTGCAAAAAACTGCTCCCACCTGGGTTTATAAAAATCATAGAGCAAGCCGCTCCATTGCCGGCAGGCGTATTCATTCAGCGGACAGTTCTCATCGCCCCAAAGCGTAATTAAATCTTTGGCATTAAATTCATACAAAGCTTTTTCTTTTTCGTTACCGCCCCATTTCCTGGCACTTGTAATCCATGGCCCTAACAAAAAATCTTTTCTTGTAGCAAGAAGTTCATCAACGTCTTCAATCAATTCAATAAATAGTTTGCTGTACTTAGCAAAAGCAGCAGCATCTTTTTCTTTATATGCTTTTACAAATTGTTGTTGCAACGGACTGGCATAATTAACCAGCACTTGCCTGGTCACATCCACCAGGTCATATTGAAAGCCATCGCTGCTTTTACAGGCAGGAATGGCTTTCATCATTTCATCCCATGCCAGTAACAGATCTTTTGCATCATAATTTAACCTCGTATTCGCCCAGCGACTCGATGAATCAAACGTAGGCCGGGCCTGGATGATGGACTCGGAACCATCTCTTTTATATTTATCAGCAGGAACCGTGTAAACAGTTTTACGCAATACATTCCATGCATTCAGCACTCTTTTATTTTCAACTCCATAGCGATTGAAAATATATTTTGGTAACCATTCATTTACATCAATAGCTTCATCCTGCCAGGTATTGTGCATCATCAATTCGTACAGCACGGGGTTTTGTTCAATACCTTCCATGGTTAAACCAATACCTTTTAAGTTACCACTTTTTGCATCATGCAATGCTTTGGCGGGTTCTGTTGCAATGGTTTCCATGCGGCCAAACATATTGGTATTGCCGCCAAAATTGTGCAGCATATTCCATATCCAGGGTTTGCCATAAAATGCATCGGTACGTTTCCATACGGGTTCAATTTCGGTTGCCAGATCCAATAAAATCATTTTATCATTGGGTACAGCTTTTAATAAGGCTTCGGTTTGTGGTTCCTTCCAGAATTTCCGATCGCTGTAAAAAAGCCAGCCCTGCATTACCCAAATGGCGGCTGTATCTGCCTGATGCATGCCATCATAAACCCTTGCACTTAGTTTGCTTAAAAATTCAGGATCATCACTTGGCGGTTCGTTCTCATTAAATGTATCGGCAGAATATAAATGATCGGTTCCCAGCAAGGCTGTTTGTTTTTGCAAGAACTTTTTTCCTATGGCTGCAAACATCGGGTCTTCCGAATCTAAAATATAAGTATCTGCAAAACCATTTGTCCAGTTGGTGGCTTTTAATTTTGCGTTCGGAAATTTTTGTTTGAACGCCGCCGGCACATGCCCGGTAAATGCAGGCAATACAGGCTTCATGCCAAATGCCCTTTGTCTTTGTAAAATTTTCTTTTGCAATTCAAAATGGTTTTTCATCCAGCTTAATGGCAATGGGCCACCCCATCCATCCAGGTTGCCCATCCAAAACCAGGAGAAATAAGAAGGGCCGCAGAAGAATCCTTTCAGATCATCATCGCTAAAGCCCATTTCTTTATAAACAAGATACCAGGTATATTCTTCGCCGGTTATGGCCAGCGGCATATTAATACCATGCAGGGCCATCCAGTCAATTTCTTTTTCCCAGCGTGGCCAATCCCACCAACTCATACTATAATTGAATGTGCAGTAGTTTAAATAATAGCGATACTCATAAGGCGTTACTTTATGAATTTTTGTTTTAACAGCAGGTAAATTTTTGGGCAGATTTAAATTGCTGCCGTTCCAGGTAATCTGTGCATGGCAATATTCATTCAGGTAAAAATA
>JANNAM010000101.1:0-3219 GCA_031384415.1 Bacteroidota bacterium | reverse complement strand
GGTGGCAAGCTGAAGAAAGTGGCTTTATGTTCCGTGCCAATATCCCGCCAGTCGTTATCATAATTTTCCAGCTTGTACAGGTATTTTATATCACCTGGATTTTTATAATCCATGGCATTAAATTCAAACGAAAAAGTATTTTGGTCATAACTGAGTTTTACATTTTCAGTTTGCCAAACAGGATCAGTTAATGCTTCATCTTCGCCGGCAAATATTTCTTTATTGAAAATTTTAAAATTGGTAAACTGAAGCAGTGGTGCTGTCCTGCTATCGTTCAGTTCATCAGGATAAAAAGAATAATACCCTTTCATAGTTCCCAAAAATAAACGGCCATCTTCTGTTTTATAATTTTGAAATATCGCCTCATTTCCCTGCCGCACACCATGCGTTTCGTTATAAACTTTTATTTCGTCCCGCTTTTCATTTATTTTTAAAATAGCATTGCCGGTAGTTACCCATAAATTCTTTTTATCATCCTCAATAATTCCTGCTATTTGTTCTATCCCATTTGGATAAACCGGGTTTGTGTATTTAATAAAATTATCTTTCTTACTATCAAAATAATATAAGCCAGTAGCACCGCCTGCCCAGAGTGTTCCACCTGCATCCAGGTACATAATACTAATTTGTTCGTCTTTTAAATACAACCGGAATTTACTCGTTTTACTGTCCAGTTTATTTAAGCCGGTGCCAGTACCAACCCAAATAATATTTTCCTTATCCTGGGCAATACTGAAAATTGACCCGGCACTCAAACTCAGGCTGTCTTTTTCATCGTGTATATAGTTTGAGCAAATCCCGGTTTTGGTATCCATACGTGACAGGCCCTTATGCGTACCAATCCAGAGGAACTGCTGGCTATCAAAAAACAGCGTATGCATGGAATCATGCACCAAACTGGTTGGTTTATTTTTATCGTGATGGTAAGCAGTAAATTTTTCTGTCTGGAGATTTAATTTATTGAGCCCGTTAAAATGTGTTGCTATCCATAGGTTTCCCTGCTTATCTGGTTTAACAGACCAAACGTCAATACCGCTCAGGCTATTTTCATTATTGGGTTCTTTTATAAATAATTTTTCCTGCTGAGTAATAATATTTTTCCGCAGCAAACCGCTGTCAGTCCCCATCCAGAGATTATTTTTTTCTTTATCCAAATAAAAACTGCCGGGTATTTTATTAACAGGAAAATAAGGGATTGTTGTTTTAGAAAAATTGATGTTATAAATATTACCGGAAAAATCGGCTATCCAAAGCAAACCATCTTTTGATGGAAAGGCCCGGATGGTGCCGTTTCCTGTAAACCCATTCAACGTGTCTTTTGCAAACCGGTTTGTTTTATCATTGGCAACACTGCCAAAATGTGTTGTTTTTTTTGCTATTGGGTCATACATATTTATACCCGACCCGGTAGACCCAATCCACAACCTGCCATAGATATCTTCTGTAATAAAACTTAAAAAATTACCTTCCATTGTTGCAGTAAGTGGCGGACGGCTGAGTTTTTCAGGATAAGCGGCATCATAATTATAATGGGTAAACTTTCCGGTAGCCCTGTCCATTAAATGCAGCCCATCGCCATTGGTACCTACCCAAAAATTATTTTTAAAGTCTTCATAAATAGCAGTAACATTATTGTCGGCAAGGCTATTGGCATCGGCGGGGTCATGTTTGTAGCTTGTAAATTTGCCGCTTGCCCTGTCGAAACGGACAAGGCCGCCGGGTTCTTCTTTTTTACCACCGAAAGGGTTGCCCCACCCAATCCATAAGATCCCTTTTTTATCTTCATAGATTGCATTAATACCAAAATTATCCGGATCCTTTGCATTCTTTATTTTATCGTCAATATTATAATGAGTGAAGCTGCCGGTTTTTTTATCATACATATCAAGGCCGTGATATGTACCAATCCAGGTATTTCCGGTTCTGTCTGTAGAAATAGTTGAAATTGAATCATTACCTAGACTTGAAGGATTCTTCGGGTCGTGCCTGAAATGGGTGAACTTATTTGTAGCCGGGTCAAAACGGTCAAGGCCGGTCCCCGCTGTACCTACCCAGATATAGCCCGATGAATCAGCCGAAACACTAAGAGCAACATTATTTGCAATGGAGTTTGGATTGTCATTGTCATGGCTGTAGGTGGTTATTTTTTTTCCATCGTAGCGGTGCAACCCTTTTTGTACAGATGTAAACCAGATATAGCCCTGCCGGTCCTGCGTTAAAGAAAATATTACACCGAAATTATTCAGCTTATTTTCTATTACTTTATTAAACCTTACCTGCTGGGCAAAAACATGGCCGGTTAAAAAAAGAAATTGGCAGGCAAGCAATAGATGGTTTAGTTTTCTCATTGTTTTTTTTTATGCAATGGGTAATTTTATTACGAATTCCGTTCCCGCCTGCAATGAAGCTCCGGAGGACAGACCTTCATTTTCTTTTGTATTTACTTTTATTTCGCCGCCATGTGCTTTTACAATATCATAGCTCAATGATAAACCTAATCCAGTTCCCTGCCCTGTTGGTTTGGTGGTAAAGAAGGGTTGAAAGATTTTATCCAATACTTTTTGAGGAATGCCGTTGCCGTTGTCCTTAACTTTAACCTCAATCTTTCCATTTATTTTCTTAGTACTTACAGTAACTGTTGGTTCATAACCAGTGGGGTTTTGTTTCTTCTTTTCATCCACCACATAAAACGCATTCGTAATTAAATTCAAAATCACTCTTCCTATATCCTGCGGAATGATATTGATGTTGCCGATGCTTTCATCAAAATCTGTTTTCATCGTTGCATTAAAAGATTTATCTTTTGCCCTTAACCCATGATAAGCTAAGCGTAAATATTCATCACACAGTGCATTGATATCTGTTGGTTCTTTTACACCACTGCTGCTGCGGCTGTGTTGTAACATACCTTTTACAATAGCATCGGCTCTTTTACCGTGGTGGTTTATTTTTTCTTCATTAGCCATTACATCATTGGCAATTTCTTTTGCATCATCAATATTTCCCTTATCAATCTCATCTTTCATCTCTGCCAGCAATTCTTTATTCACCTCACTAAAATTGTTGACAAAGTTTAACGGGTTTTGTATTTCATGTGCAATGCCTGCGGTGAGTTCGCCAAGGCTCGCCATTTTTTCTGCCTGGATGAGTTGGCTTTGCGTTGATTTCAACGATTCAATTGATTCCTGCAATTGCTGTGTACGGTGATTTACTTTTAAT
>JANNAM010000076.1:0-65477 GCA_031384415.1 Bacteroidota bacterium | reverse complement strand
AACCAAAGACTGTAAACAACAACGCAGCCTGGTGCTGGGTGCCGAAATGTTTGAACAGGACAACCAGCCGGCTCTCGACATGTATTTGCAGGGAAAACTGACTGCCAAAGGACTGGACAGTATAGCAAGGCTCTGGAAAAACTATTCTACCGATTATGCACCATTGGTAAATTATGCCAAAGAAAATAATATTGTATTTGCTGCCACCAATGTGCCACGCCGCTATGCATCTATTGTGAGCAAGAGCGGTTTTGAAGCATTGGATACTTTATCTGCAAATGCGAAAACATGGATAGCGCCGCTGCCCATTGTATACGATGCCGAACTGCCAGGTTACAAAAATATGATGACGATGATGGCGGGCCATGGCAGTATAAATATGCCCAGGGCACAGGCTCTTAAAGATGCTACGATGGCTTATTTTATTTTAAAATATTTTGTGCCGGGCAGTTTGTTCATTCATTACAACGGCAGCTATCACTCCGAAAATCATGATGGAATAGTGTGGCACCTGCTGCACAGTAAGCCGAATTTAAAGATTGTTACTGTTACTACTGTAACCCAAAAAGATATTAAACACCTGCTTGCCGAAAACAAAAACAAGGCCGACTATATTATTTGTGTGGATGAGGATATGACGAATACCTATTAATTTTTGCAACTGTTGTAAAAGGTAAACTTCATTTCAGCACCTGCAAGGTTGTTTGTGTTATAATCATTTGCCTGTAGCATATCCACACGATTTTTTTTATTACCTGTTCCAGGAACAATGGTTTCGTTAACACAACTGTTATTTTCTTTATTTCGTTTTTGTTAATTACTTCTGATAAGTTGTTGGATATAGCAGCTACATTCATACATTTGAGCAAACAAATAATATGAAAACAGTTTTTTCTGTACTTGCTTTTTTTTTGCTGGCTGTTGTATTGTGGGGCTGCCCTTACAAATCGGATGTTGGCATTGATGAAAAACCAGCCATTGATATTGACAAGTCGTTACTGGGCACCTGGCATAAACAAACATACCCCTATGATTCCACTGAACTGGTTTTTAAAAAACTGTCTGGTAAAAAATATAGCCTTGCGGTAAAAGTTTCTGATGGCGAAAAGGGTTATGATTCTTTCCGCTACGAAGCATGGTTTTCTAAAGTAAACAAATGGACATTGCTTAGCCTGTTTAACACTGAAACAAAAAAATACAGTTTTGGCGAAGCAGTGTTAACTGGTAATGAACTAAACCTTAAACTGCTGTCGGAAGATATAACTACCGAACAGTTTACAACTACAGAAGCAATGAAACGATTTGTAGAAAACATTTATTTGCAAAACGAGGTATTGTATGATACCGATACCGATTTGACTGATTTGCTAAAGAACAAGTAATATAGCCAGCCGGAGTAAAACCCTGTAAGCTTCTGCATTTACATAGTATTGAAACTGTATCAGCCCTCTGTATACCTTTAATTATTCGGCTAAAACGCAGACCGGCGTTTTCCACAACATGCCCACAAACCGGCAGCAGCACATTTATATAATGTAAACTTTACAATTTCTTCATTTGCCTGTGTGAGATTGTGCTGTATAAAAATTGCTGCATGGAAAAAAGTAAAACAATACTGGCGCTCACCATTGACCTGCTTGCCAATGGTGCTTTTAATCATTTGCAGGATGACGACATTACTGCTATGCATCATTTGCTGCTGCGGCTGAATGAACCTTTAACAACGGTGCAACAAAATCTGCTGCTTACCTTCTGGAACCATGCAGCCATTACAAATATTCCATTTCCATTATTGTACCGCTGCAATACAATTCTTCAGCAACTTGGCCGCAGCCCTTTAGAAGAACATGCAGACAACCTTGAATATTTTTAATACTGCAGATATTTATCTTCCTCCTGCGGTACGCTGCAAAACCCTCCTGCATTTCCCGGTGGCTGCTAAGCTGTTAATCATTTCATAAACCAATCTTTATCTTACAATAAAACAAATAAGCTAACCGTACATATGCAAACTCAACAACCGGCACATGCATCTTTTACTTATTGCATTACTGCTTTTCAGCAGCACTACCGTTTCTGCACAGCGCAGCAAAACAGTGATTGTAAAAAAAACCGCTATCAGTAAAAACAGTTCGCCATTGGCCAGGTATTCTGCCGAGTGGAATAAGCCACAATACCTTGCCTGCAACACTGCTAAAAATGCTTTATACCTTAGCGCAAAAGAAAGAGAAGTGATTTATATACTGAACCTCCTACGCAGCAATCCTGTTTATTTTGCCAAAAATGTATTAACCAGGTATCCCGACAGCAGCCGGCAGGGCTGGCTGGTTAATGTAGATTACTATAAATCGCTCATGGACACCTTGCTTAAAATGAAACCGCTTAATATATTAAAACCAGATAAAAAATGTTTTACCAGCGCCCTCTGCCATGCAGAAAGCACAGGAGTTACCGGGGCAGTAACCCACGACAGGGCCAATGATGATTGTAAACAAAAACAATTTTTTAATGGCGAGTGTATTGATTTTGGTTCTTCAAATCCTCTTGATATTATACTTCACCTGATGATAGATGAAAACGTTCCTTCGCTGGGCCACCGTTTTATTTGTATAAGCAGTTATAAAAGTGTAGGTGTGTCCATTCAACCCCATAAAAATTATGGGCACATGGCGGTACTGGATTTTTGTTATTAATAAAAAAGTCACAGAGATATTAATTTTTCTCCTCAGCATCTTTTTGCTATTCCTCTGCGGCCAATCTCCTCCTGTTAAAGAAAAAATCCCCATCTTTAAAATATAAATACGCTTCGTCCGTCTTATATGATATACATGCAAGACGTAATGACGATAGCAACACCAATGGCTGCGGAACGCAACAATAATATCACCAGTACTATTAAGGCAATCAGTAAGCGGTTGTTTGGTTTTATCAAGCAAAGAGTGGGCAGCGAAGAAGATGCTGAAGACATTCTGCAGGATGTTTTTTACCAGTTTGCCGGAAATACCGAACCAATAGAGCAGGCAAGTGCCTGGTTGTATAAAGTAGCCCGTAATAAAATCACCGACAGTTACCGCAAAAAGAAACTGCCACTGGCTGATGATATTTTAAGAACTGCTGAAACCGAGGACGAAAGCTTCGACTGGAAAGAAATGATGTTTACCAACGATGCCAATCCCGAAACGGAATACCTGCGTAATATTTTTTGGGAAGAACTGAAAATGGCTTTGGATGAGTTGCCTGCAGAACAAAGAGAAGTATTTATACTAAATGAAATTGACGGCACGGCATTTAAGGATATAGCAGCACAAACAGGAGAGAGTGTGGCCACACTTATCAGCCGAAAGCGCTATGCGGTGTTGCATCTGAGAGAACGCCTTGCAGTATTAAAAGATGAATTATTAAACTATTAAAATAAAAATTTATGAAACAAATGGAACACAGGATTAAGAGGGGAGTATTATTTATTCCCATCTTTATCGGGGGCATATTGTTATTCAGCCTTGTGGTAATGCTTTTATGGAACGGTATTTTACCCTCAGTAGTAGCAGGTGTAAAATCCATCAGTTATCTGCAGGCAATTGGAATACTTGTATTAAGCAAAATATTATTTGGCTTTAATAAAGGCTGGGGCGGCAATCATCATCAATGGAAACAAAAGATGGAAGAAAAGTGGCAAACAATGACTCCCGAAGAAAGAGAAAAGTTTAAGGCTGAATGGAAAAATCGCTGCGGCCATCGTTGGGGCAGGTTTGAAAAAGCAGAACCGCAAAGTATGGCAGCAGAATAACAAACTCACAAGTGTCCGGGTAATTAAAAGTTATCCGGATATTTAATTAACCAACTGATTATGGAAATTCTTGTTTTTAAAACCAATCTTACTGATGCCAATCGAATTGGCGACATAGAACCATCGCTGGATGTTCATCCCCACATATTGAAATGGAATGTTGATTTAAATGACAGTGATAATATTTTAAGAGTAGTAAGTAAAAATGTGGAAGCAAAAGAGATAGAACAAATATTGCTGAGTGCCGGGTATTATTGCGAAGAGCTGGAGTAATTGTACTTTACAAAAGCCCGCCCTGTAGTTTTTTCTTTGCAAAACTTTATACAAATAAATACTGCAGGACGGGATGGACTGATGTTGGTTTTACTTTCACCATGGCAACGGTTAATTACTTACTTCAGGTAGCTTACAGCTTTTCCAAAGCGGTACCTGCAGTTGCGGTGAAAGATTTGGAATAGGATTTCGAATAATTTTTGCTGCCTACCAGCAAATTAAAATCCAGCTCCTGGTTTTCCCTTTTTTCAATTTTGTAGGTTTGCTCTTTGTCGGCACTTAAAACAGTGCTGTACAATTCGCCTTCTTCTTTGTCGCTAACTGCAAAAGAAACCAGCTTGTTGCTGCCAGATTTAATACTCACCCTGAAGAAAACATAATTGGCATCTTCGCCCAGGTACTTTACCAAAAGGGGTTCTTTGTTTGGTTCTTCGGTTGAAGATTTAACTGTACCTGCAAAGCCGGCACTTGCTAACAGTAACATCACTGAAAGTGCTACTGCTGTTTTTTTGATTTTGTTCATTTTGTTTATTTTTAATTGTTAAAAAATACATTCCCTTTATCAACCGGATTAACAGTTGACGTGTTGCTCTTTCTTACAGCAATGATGACACAGTGCAAACGTTGGCAATGATAATGGCTGGCTTCGCTGAAACTCCGCTGGACTTTTGAAAGTGATAATAACTTCGTGTAGTTATTTTATCTGTTCACTTTCCCTTGGTTACTAATTTTTCTATCGTTCGGATTAATTTGAATTACTAACGCAAATATAAGCCGGGTATTTTGTTGTTTGGCTCCAACATTGCCCCTGTTTACTTACAGCAAATGCACTTTACAGTTTCTGAAACCCTTTGTGGGCAATGGTTTTACAAAAATTATTTGATGATGCCCAACAGATGATTTAAACTGGAGCAGTAACATTTTTTTAACTTACCGGGCTGTTTTTAATATTGAGAAATAAGCAAAACAATAGCTGTTAATGCCGTCATAAAGCATTTTATCATTACAATAATACCGGCAAAGTAACGTAAGTATGCAAACCAGGCCAATGCGCATTACAATTACGCTGCTGTTTATTGCAATAGGGCTATGCAGCGCTGCACAAACTTTAAAACAAAAGTCTAAACATTTCAAAAAGACTGTTGAATCCCCGCTGGCATCATTCAGCAAAGAATGGAATAAACCAAAATACCTGACCTGTAACACTGCAAAAAATACCAGTTACCTCACTAAAGAAGAAAAGAATATTATTTACATCCTCAACCTCTTACGCAGGTATCCAAAACAATTTGCACAAGCGGTACTTGCTAAATATGCTAAGTATGATAATGACGTCTGGATGGAAAGTTCTGATGAATACAAAACACTGATGGATACTTTGCTGAAGATGCCATCGCTAAAAATGCTTGTGCCGGATAAGAAAATTTACAGCAGCGCTTTTTGTCATGCTTCGGGTTTGGGTGCAACCGGCCTTACCGGCCACGACAGGAAAACAGACAGTTGCCTTGAGAAAAGATATTTTTATGGAGAGTGTATTGATTATGGCAATGGCAACGCATTGCGAATTGTAATGCACCTGATGATAGATACCGGTGTGCAATTCGTTGGCCACAGGCTTATCTGTATAAATAAATATGGTAAAATTGGAGTGAGTATTCAACCACACATTTTGTATAAGTACTGCTCGGTGCTGGACTTTCGTTATTAAAAGAAAGCCTACATATTTCTGCGATACTGGCCGCCCACTGCATACAAGGCATTGGTAATTTGCCCCAGCGAACAATACTTTACTGTTTCCATAAGCTCTGCAAACAAATTACCATTGGCAACAGCAACAGACTGTAATTTTTTTAACCTGTCAGCAGATTCTTTTGCATGCCTTTCATGAAATGCTTTGAGTGTTGTAATCTGAAATTCTTTTTCTTCAGTTGTACTTCTGATAACTTCAGTTGGCAAAATTGTAGGGCTGCCATTTTTATTTAAAAAAGTGTTTACACCAACAATTGGATACTCCCCGGTATGTTTTAATGTTTCGTAATACAAACTTTCTTCCTGTATTTTATTGCGCTGGTACATTCTTTCCATAGCGCCCAGCACACCGCCACGTTCGCTGATACGGTTGAACTCATCCATTACAGCTTCTTCCACCAGGTCAGTTAATTCTTCAATTAAAAAAGCGCCCTGGTTAGGATTTTCATTTTTTGCTGTGCCCAGTTCCCTGTTAATGATTAATTGAATAGCCATTGCCCGGCGCACACTTTCTTCTGTTGGCGTGGTAATAGCTTCGTCGTAAGCATTGGTGTGAAGACTGTTGCAGTTATCATAAATGGCATACAGCGCCTGCAAGGTTGTTCTTATATCATTAAAATCAATTTCCTGTGCATGCAAACTTCTTCCTGAAGTTTGAATATGATATTTTAATTTTTGAGAGCGGTCGTTGGCTTTGTATTTATGTTTCATTGCCTTTGCCCAAATTCTTCTTGCTACTCTTCCTATCACACTGTATTCAGGATCCATTCCATTGCTGAAGAAGAAAGAAAGGTTGTGTGCAAAATCATCAATGTTCATTCCACGGCTTAAATAATATTCTACATAAGTAAACCCATTAGATAAAGTAAAAGCTAATTGTGTAATAGGATTAGCGCCGGCTTCGGCAATATGATAACCACTGATGCTTACGCTGTAAAAATTCTGCACTTTGTTGCTGATGAAATATTCCTGCACATCACCCATCAGTTTTAATGCAAATTCTGTAGAAAAGATGCAGGTGTTTTGTGCCTGGTCTTCTTTTAAAATATCAGCCTGCACCGTTCCTCTCACTGTGGCTAATGCTTTTGCTTTTATCTGTGCATACACATCTGCCGGCAACACATCGGAGCCGCTTAAGCCTAATAATCGCAAACCCAATCCGTCATTTCCTTCAGGCAATGCACCCTGAAGATTTCCTTTTGCCGGAATAATTTCTTTACCGCTAATACCAATGTATTTTGGTAATGCTTCAATGCTGTATTTTGCCTCAATCGCTTTGTTAACTGCTTCTCTTAAATTATTTTCAATAATATATTTTTCACATTGCTGGTCAATGGCAGCATTCATAAAAAATGCCAGCAGTATTGGTGCAGGCCCATTAATGGTCATACTTACCGACGTTTTAGCATCGCACAAATCAAAACCGCTGTACAGTTTTTTTGCATCATCAACTGTTGCAATACTTACACCACTGTTACCAACTTTACCATAAATATCGGGGCGATGATCAGGATCTTCGCCATATAATGTAACACTGTCAAAAGCAGTTGATAACCTTTTTGCAGGCTGGCCAATACTTACATAATGAAAGCGCCTGTTGGTTCTTTCGGGCCCGCCTTCACCGGCAAACATTCTGGTAGGGTCTTCGCCTTCACGCTTTAATGGAAACACACCGGCAGTGTAAGGAAATTCTCCCGGCACATTTTCCTGCAACTGCCATTTTAAAATATCGCCCCAGTCTTTGTATTTGGGCAAATACACTTTTGAGATTACTGTACCTGATAAACTTTTATAAGTAAGCGGTTGCTTAATTATTTTATCTCTTACTTTAAATTCATAAAATTCTTTTTTGTAACGTTCTACTACAGCCGGCCAGTTATTGACCAGGTCAAGATTATCTGGATTTAATTTCTTCAGCAAATTCTTTTCTGTTTCGCCAATATATTTTTCTGCATCTGGCAATAATTTTTTTGCACCATTTAGCTGGTAATATTGAGATGCAAGCTTACTCTGTTCTTCTACCCAGTTATCATATTCTTTAATGGTCTCGGTTATCTCTGCCAAATACCTTACTCTTTTTGGTGGAATAATAGTTGATTGGCTTACTGTATCTTTTACATGTGCATGGTGTTCTATTTCTCCATGAAATTTAACACCTGTTTTTTCTGCTACTTTTTCCATCAGCCGTTCAAACAATTCATTTACGCCGGTATCATTGAATTGTGCAGCGATGGTTCCCACAATTGGCAACGCTTCATTTTTTGCCGTCCATAAACTATGGTTGCGTTTGTATTGCTTGCGTACATCATGCAGGGCATCCAATGCGCCGGCCTTATCAAATTTGTTTACACAAACCACATCGGCATAATCAAGCATATTTATTTTTTCTAATTGCGATGCTGCGCCAAATTCAGGCGTCATCACATACATACTTACATCGCAGTAATCCAAAATTGAAGCATCGCTTTGTCCCACGCCGGCACTTTCCAGAATAATAAAATCATAGCCTGCGGCTTTGCAGATGTCAATGGCTTCCTGCACATATTTGCTCAATGCTTTTTCGCTTTCTCTTGTAGCAAGGCTACGCATGTAAGCCCTTGGAGAAGAAATGGAATTCATTCTTATTCTATCACCCAGTAAAGCGCCGCCTGTTTTTTTCTTTGATGGATCAACAGAAATTACAGCAATAGTTTTATCTGTATAACCATTCAGGAATCTTCTTACAATTTCATCTGTTACACTACTCTTACCTGCACCGCCGGTTCCTGTAATCCCCAGAACTGGGATGGTTTTATCCGTTGTCTGTTGTCCGTTGTCCGTTGTCTCAACCCCGTTCTCTACGTTAGTTATTTGCCTGGCAATCTTTCTTACATCATTTACTTCTCCAAGTGTCATTGCATTTTTATAATCGCCAGTTCCGTTCAATGCAAAATCGCAGGAAAAGATGACATCTTCGATCATGCCTTCCAATCCCATTTTTCTGCCATCATCCGGACTGTAAATTTTAGTAATACCATAATTATGCAGCTCTTCAATCTCCGAAGGAAGAATAGTACCACCGCCGCCGCCAAAAATTTTAATATGACCGCAACCATTTTGTTCCAGCAAATCTTTCATGTATTTAAAAAACTCTACATGGCCGCCCTGGTAAGATGTGATGGCAATGCCCTGCACATCTTCCTCGATGGCACATTCTACAATTTCAAGTACGCTTCTGTTGTGGCCAAGGTGAATTATTTCGGCACCTTTTGCCTGCATAATGCGGCGCATGATATTGATGGCGGCATCGTGGCCATCGAATAAACTGGCGGCTGTTACTATCCTGACTTTGTTGGTTAATGTAAGGCTCATGGGGTGAAGTACATATTTGTAATCAATACTGCAATCGTTTGGCAAAAATAACAAATTATACCCGCCATTAGTTTTTAGATGCAGGGGTTTTTACCTTCAGCAGTTTTGTCAAATCAAATAAAATGCCGGTGCTAAGATTAAACGACCTGTAATCTACAAAGCGGCGGCTTTGCAGTAATGCAAGGCCCATTTGAAATTCGAACTGAAGGCCGGGCAGTTTTTTAAATCCAAATGTATTTACCATTGCCGGCTCCCAAAACAACCTTGGATAGCCAAGGCTGTCTAATTTATAATTATCCAGTTCAATGGCTGTGTAATCTGTTTTTATCTTTTGAAAATAAATAACGCTGAACCTGGAAGAAAGTGCCGCTGCAAAATTTTTTTTGCTGCGTATCATAAATGCAGGCTGCACATAAACTTTGGTAACATTCATTTGATGAAAGCGGTTGTAAAAAACATTATTCCTGTCTTTGCCCCTGTCTTTAAAACCAGATTTGCCAAAACCAACACCTGCAAACACCTGGAAGATTGCCTGGCGGCTGTTGCCTAAATCTTTATAATAACCTATACCAAATTCGGTTAGGTTTCTTTTATAGTTTATGATGCTGCTGTCCAGGTTTGAAACAAAATCGCCATTGTTTGTTTCTGTGCGGCGGATAAAAGCAGCCTGCACAGCAAAATTGTTTGTAACAGCGTAAGCACCCTGTAAATCAAAGCCATTGCCTTTATTTTTTTGTTTCTGACCGTTAACAGTTTTGTCTCCTGTAAAATTAGTAGAAAGGTTGAATGCAATTTTGCTATCACCTTCTTGAACGAGTACCGGTACATTGTGGGCAGCAGGGCTGTAAACATATCTTGGTGTGTAGCAGGCGCACCAATTAAAAATTAAAAATGAAAAATTAAGAATGTAAAACAGCCGCTTCATTTTTAAATCATTTTAAAAGTGAGTGCGGCAAAATCTTCAATACTTAATGCTTCGGCACGTTTGGTAAAAATTTCTTCCTGTAACACTTCTGCAGTAAATAAACTTTTAACTGCATTACGCAATGTTTTGCGGCGCTGGTTAAAAGCTGTTTTTACAAGCACCCAGTAAGCCCGGTCGCTTTTAAAATGAAGCGGTTCTTTTTTTCTTTTTAAAAGAATGATACCGCTTTGTACTTTAGGCGGCGGGTTAAAACACTCATTGCTTACATCAAATAAATATTCTACTTCGTAATAAGCCTGCACCAGCACACTTAATACACCGTATACTTTGTTTCCTTCTTTAGATGCTGCCCTTTGTGCCACTTCCTTCTGAAACATGCCGATTACGCAGGGCACATTCTCTTTCCAATCCAGCACTTTAAATAAAATTTGTGTAGAGATATTGTAGGGGAAATTGCCGATAACAGTAAAGGGCTCTTCGAAAGGGTTTTCAATATCCAAAAAGCTACCGGCAATAATTTTATCTTTTAATGCAGGATATTTTTGTAAAAGATAATTTACTTTTTCGTCATCCAGCTCTACTGCTTTAAAATTAATGTTGGGTATGGTAATAAGGTATTTGGTTAAAGCGCCTGTGCCGGGACCGACTTCAAGCAGGTTTTTAAATGACTGTTCTTTTAAAGAAGCAATAATTTTTTGAATGATATTTTCATCTTTTAAAAAATGTTGGCCCAGCGATTTTTTATGAGTGTACATTGTAACAAATGTAGCATAAAAAATACCCCTCCTGAAAAGAAGGGGTAAAACTTAAATTATTACTGTAACTGTATTTTATTTTGCCAGTATTAATTTTTCGGATATAATTTCATCGTTAAGCAACACCTGCATAGTGTAAACACCATTGCTAAATTTGCTGAGGCCCGATAATTGTACCGCATTATTTCCTTTTAGTACTTTTTTATTTTGCTGTAATACTACTTCGCCTAAATCATTTATCAACCTAAGTGTGGCCAACGATTCTTTGCCTGCAAAAAACCTTAATGAAACATATTCGCCGGCAGGGTTAGGAACAATAGTTACAGCTGTTTTTAAAACATCACGGCGAACTACAAGCACATTGCTGAATTTTATTTCGCCTTTTACGCCAATTACTTTTAACCTGTAAAAAATAATATCGTTGGTTATTGACCTTATGTCGTCAGTGAAGTTAAAATTTTGAGGTTCATTTAATTTTACCTGCTGTTTTACTGTGCCTGTTTTAATATAAATCTGGTTATTCAAACTCCGTTCTATATCGAAATGGTCAATTTCTTTTGGTGTAATAATACTCCAGCAAAGCGGCACATTGTTGCCGAGCATGTTTCCTTTGAATTGCAGGAATTCGACAGGAAGCACACTTCCAACAAACCGCCAGTCTCTGTCGCTTTGGGCAGGCACCTTTTTTTGAACAGGCGCCCTTGTGCCTGGTGTGGCATCGCCTGAATTGCTGCCGCCATTACCCATATTATAGGATGTGCCTTTAACATTGGAAGTGGAGTTAAGCGAATCAAAACGGTTATCTAGTCCATCGCCATCTGTATCAAGTCCTGTTAACGTTACCAGGTCGTCTGCTGTGCCATTCATATTAAAATCGTTGCCTTCCACAATATCTGGCTGGCCATCGGCATCCGTATCAAGGTCTCTTACATCGGGTGTGCCATCGCCATCTGTATCAACAAGAAAAATACCCGATCCCCCAAAGCCCGAAACATTATCATAAGTATCAACCAGGCCATCTCCATCAGTGTCAACAGAACCCGGCAAGGCATAGCCTGCTGTTGTCTGCCCTTCAATATTATCGGGAATGCCATCATTGTCTGAATCTATATCAAGATAATCGGGTTTGCCATCTCCATCTGTACTCCGGATGGTTAATGGTGCCGACATGCCTGAAACAGTTGCCGACCATCCGTTAGTTCCTATTACACCATCTACTTTACCATTGTAATCGATATCGGGTAATCCTGCTTCAATTACATCTATAATACCATCGCCATCCGCATCCATATCATACGGATTTGATTTGGCATCCTGGTCCAGGTTTTTATTGGGATAACTGTCTGCTCTTCCATCACCGGAAATATCGGTACCAGTCATTAGTAATGCAGTTCCATTAATATAATTATCATTGAGTCCATCACCGTTGGCGTCAACAAATGAATCGGCTTTTCCATCATTATTTGTATCGGCGCCACCAACTTCCAGCACGTCTGGAATGCCATCCTGGTCGCTGTCGAGATCAATAAAATTAGGTACGCCATCGCCATCAAAATCCGGTATGCCTAATCCAACACCTGAAATGTAAGCACCTGTATTATTGAAATCAACATTTTGGGAGAATCCATCATTATCAGTATCGGTATAGTTATCAATTTTACCATCTCCATTTGCATCCACCCCATAAGCTTCCACCACATCCGGGATGCCATCATTATCACTATCAAGATCAAGCATATTAATGATGCCATCTTTATCATTGTCAAAACGGTCATCTACACCATCGCCATTTGTATCAACACGGCCGGGGAAGGTAGCATCGAGATAGTTGGGAATACCGTCATTATCAGAATCGCCATCGGCCTGAAAATCATCGTCAATAAAATCATTGTTATAATCTTTGAACCCAGCATAAGTTGGGTCAAATGCATTTATTACGCCATTGCTGTTTGCATCCAGCAGGGCAGCAGCCATATTGCTTTCTACAAAATCGGGGATGCCATCATCGTCTTTATCAATATCGCATGAAATAACTATTGGTATAGACTGGCAGGCAGTAATATTGCAGTCGCCTTCGGCACGTACGTAATAAGTGGTACTTACTGAAGGTGTGACGATAATGCTGGCACCAGAATCAACCAATGTGCCGCCACAGCTTCCGCTGTACCATTTCCATTTCGCATTGCTGCCCAATGTGCCGCCAGTGATGGCAAGTGTTACAGATATGCCGGGGCAAATATTATTTTTATTACGGGTGGCACTTGTAGCTGCGGTGGAAGAAGCCTTACCATTAAGTTTTACTCCCGGCGAAATATACTGGCAGGTTGCATTGCCAATATTACCCGTTGCGGCCACAATTACCCGGTAGTATTTTCCTGTGTCGGTATTTAAAACCGGGTTGATGGTATAAGTGGCTGAAGTGGCTCCAATAATATTAGAATATGGCCCTGCGAATACAGTAGCAATTTGCCATTGATATGCTTTGGCACCTGGAATAACACTGGTATCGCTAAGATTAGAAGTAAAAACTGATGAACCACCCAGGCAACCGGCAGCAGTATTAACTGTAACTGTTGGCACCGGATCGCAAATTCCATATACTATATCATCAATGGCAAGGTCGTTGCCACAGCCACCCGGGCCTGCATTAATTACTTCCAGTACAATGTTTGCATAGCCGGTCGGCATTACCCATTTCATGCCCAGCTGCTGCCATGATGTACTGGTTACATCATTTGTAGTAAACTGTGTAATTACAAGGCCAGTAGTTAAATCTTTTACACGAATTAATAATTTTGGATACCTGAAACCGCCAAGGCCATTACATACAGTTTGATAAGAGGAATTGCCTATAAAGGCTGCCCACAATGAAATACTGTATTGCTGTCCGGGGCAGCTTACAGGCAAAGTATCTTTGTACATTATCAGTGCCGCAGCATCAGCATTTATCAATAACATTCTTCCATTTACACCTCCTGTGTGATCAGTTAAACTTATCCAGTTGCTTGCATCGCCATTTTGGGCATTATTGGTAATGGTAAATTTATTTTTTGCTACAGGGGCAGTTGCGGTGCCGGCATAAGTTGTGCTGGCAGAAGGTGCAGCCGGAAATGTTGCTACCAAACCAGTACCGCTTCCAAAATTCTGGCTGTATAAAGTTTGACTAAGCACACTACAAGGTGGCGTTGTTGGTGTAAGGGCTACAATGAATGGTGTTGGCTGCCCTTCGCCCAAATCATCAGCTTTATCATTTTGGTTTAAATCCGGATTAGAACCATTAGTGGAAGAATCTCTTAAAGCAACATTTTTAAATCCGTTGGCGCTTGGTATGGCACTGTTGTTATAAATAACCCCCGGCAAAACATTTGATATTCTGCAGGAAATTTGTATTGTAAAATTATTATTGGCAACAGGATAACAAGGCAAACCTTGTGCGGCTGCTAAAAGATTGGTATTGGTACTTCCATTAAATCCTCCATTTAATGTAACGCCTGCCGGATTGCTGGTTAGTGAGGCTGACACATTTGATAAGTTTGCCACCCCATTGATACCTGCAAGGCTGTCTTTTAGCTGCACATTGGTTAATGCAACACTTCCATAATTCCGTACATACACTTCATATACTACATCATATTGATTGGCTGTTCCGGTGGCTGTCAATGAAACTAATTTTTTTGCTGCGCCGATACCTGAATTTATCTGCGTCATATCGGTTGAACGTACTCCTTTGCCGGAAGCATAAGTATAAGTCAATTTGAAAGTGTCGCCCGTAACAGGGTCAATTCTTCCATAAAGACAACCAGGTGAATAAGCACCAATTAAATCACCGCCGCCAAAAGCCAGGCCGGGCAATCCTGTTGCGCCAGAAGGAGCTTTAATAGTATCTATATAAGTGCATTTTATATGGTGGGTAGCACCTCCATAACTTCCATAATCTGGTGTAAAAAGTTTATTGTCAAAAACAAAATACATCTGGCCGCTGGGTGTTAAAGTAATATCGCCGGTACCCACATTGTAAATGGTAACTCCACCCGTAAGGTCAAGTGTATCTCTTACTCCAACAGCACCGCTTGAAAAATCAACTGTACGCATATAGGCCTGGTGAGGCTGCCCGGCGGGTTGGCCCGAAAATTCCAGCTGCCATCCAATACCGCTGGGGTCAAAAGTGATACCACCAATATCTGTATTAAATGTTCTTACTGTGTCTAATCCACCAGCAGCAACCGGGCAGGTGGTTGGGTCCCATCGCCAGATATACGATTTATAGGGAGAAGCTATATTATAATCCGTCCATACATAATACAGAAGTTGATCGCCGGGATTGAATGCAAGACTTGCATTAAAAATGGTAAATGGCTTGTTGGCTGCAGAATAACCCGAAAGCGGGGCATAATTTGTTTTTAAAACTGGTTTACATCCGGTAATTGGGGTGGCAGTATTGGTTAAATTAGGTGAAATATAATTGAAAAAGTAAACAGAATCAACCCCCGAGTTACAGTTATTTCTACCAATACTTACCGGGTTGCTGTAAGAAGCAGGCTGAGCTTTTGCAAGCTGAACAAAACAGAGTAATAATAAAACTGAGAATAAAAATGTTCTCATAGTTACATGTTTTTCAAAGGATGCAGCAAAGTTCAGGGACAATGCCTTTTGGGTGTTTTTAGTTTCTTTTTAGGGAACCTATTTGTTATTAGCTTGACAAATTAGTGTTAAGTTCTTCAGGTTGAAACGGTTTTTTTTACAAATTGTTGTTTAAAAAGACATTCTTTGTCAATAGCTCACTAATTTATTTTATAGTCAGATTTACTCCCGTATTGATCATTAAGTTTGCAAAATTTACATTTACAGGCCCTGTTACTTCCAAAGCATTGCCTAGCCTGGCGCTGCTGCCGCTGTTTAATGTGAGGCCGCTTAACGACCTGGTGACAGCAGAAGTTTGTGTAAAGTTTAATGTGCCTGCTGCGCCGTTAATTATCAAAGCCGAACTGAGTGAACCGGTAAATGTGCCTGTACCTTTTACAGCACTGTTGATGGTGAGTGTATTGCTTCCAACACCAAGTGTATTGCTTCCGTTAATGGTAATTGATGATACTGTTAATGAGCCTGATAAGACCGGCTGATTTACTGTTGTGGCAATGGTTACCTCTGCATTGGATGGTGGCACACCGCAACATCCGGCCCAGTTGGATGCTGTGTTCCATGCCGAACTTGTAGCACCAGACCATACATAGCCAACCAGTGAAGGAACTTTTGTTGCTGAACCAGTTGACAATGTTCTAGCACTGTCGTCAAAAAAAACATTGGTGGGGGTAAATGATAAAGTATAATTTAAAATATTTCCTCCCACCGGGGCACTTAATCCATTACCGGCATAAGAAAGATTACCACTTCCCCAATCGTAAAAAACAATGGTTGTATCTTTTGTCCAGCCGGAGGCTGCATTGGTAACATGCAAAACTACCGGTCCATTAAAATAGGAAACATTGGAGCCACCGGTTTTAGTTTGTGTGCCCATTTGAATTACTAATTGGTTTGCAGCAGGGCTGTTCCAGCTAACCGGATTGACAGGATTGCCTACCCCGCCAACCTGTGTGCCGCTGCCGGAGCCGCCAACATAATCATCAAAAAAGCCTGATATATCTGTTCCTAAAACGGCATTAAAATAGTTTTTTAAAGAATCGGTTGTAGCAGATTTGCCGGCAAGCGCTGTTTGATAATTGGTAAGTGCCTGGTAAAATTTTGCATCTCCGCAAATTAACCTGAGCATCGAAACAATCATTGCCCCTCTTTCATACACTGTTGTTCCATAGTTTGAATACCAGATTAAATCTGAATTGCCCATGCTTGAATTGGGTATCCATGCACTTTGTGCATTAAGGCCAAGCGCCGCATTTTTAAGTGCGTTTCTTACATAGTAAGCAGAAACAGGTTTATTGGCAACTATTTCATAGTACAATGGTTCTGAGTAGCGGGCAAATCCTTCTGCCAGCCAAAGGTCGTTCCAGGTGCTGAAAGTTACATTGTCACCAAACCACTGGTGCATTAGTTCATGGGCAAGTGTGCGGCTATCGGTTAAAGCACTGGTAGCAATGGCCGAAAATGTCTGGTGTTCCATGCCGCCTGCACCCAGCAGGCCATCATAAAATCCATGTTTTTCCATTTTAAAAGGATAATCGCCAAACTTGTTGCTAAAAGAAGCCAGCGTAAGATTCATACTGTCCATTTTAGAAAGTATGGTTGTATAACTTGCCTTTCCTTTAAAAAGATTATAAACAACCTGCACATTGGTGCCGTTGATATTTACCACACGGTAATAGCGGTTAAATCTTGCCACCGAAACACATACCAGATAAGAAGCAATAGGGTAACGGGTTTTAAAAGTAAAGGTTCTGCTGGTTCCGTTAATTGTTGAGTCAACCAGCCTTCCGTTTGAAGCTACCCAAAAAGTATCGGCCGCAGTTGGCGAAGCCCAGGGAACATTAACGGTAATATCCATTGAGTCTATTTTATCCTGCATGTCAGCCTTGCATGGCCACCAATCCCTGTCTTCGTAAGATTCTGATAAAGTCATGATGTATTTGCCTGCGCCTGCATCGGTACCATTTTGAAAACCTTCGGCAGCGCCCACTACATTAGGGGGTACGCCCTGGTAAAAAATGGTAAGCGAATCAATAAAATCATTGGCAAGTGTGGCGCCCAAAGCAATGGTGAGTATATTACCAGACCTTGTGATATTGCCAGCAGGAAGTTTTGCCCCACGAAATTTAACCGAGTCAACAACCAGCACACTTCTTAAATCGAATGTGATGGAAGAAACATTGGATACGATGGTTTTAAAATTGGTTTGCACCGAACCCTTGATGTATTTGGGAACTAAAGAGGAGTCCGGATTGATGCGCCAGTAAATTTTATGGTACAGCACATCGATATTGCTTCCGGTGCCGCTCTGGCCCGTTGTTTCGGGTGTTGGCGAAGCGGAATGAATGGTTTTATTTGGATTTAATCCCTTATGATAAAAAAGGCTGCCATCAGAATTTTGGGCAATAATTGTTTGAAAGAAAAACAGTGTTGGTATTAAGCAGTAGTAACGGCTCTTCATTGGATAAAAACGTTTCTGGTATTAAGAATATGGAAACTGTTTAACGCAGCGAAAGCCAAATAATTGTTTCCCTTATCTTAGAAAACAGCTTTTTATTACGACAACCACATGATTTTTTGCTAAGTAATTTTACGAGCCAATAATTTACCTGCAATTTTCATAAACAGCATACATCTTATTTAAGTACTTTGCATCATTAAAAAGAACTGATACAAAATGAGTGTACAAAATAAACCCGTTATTGGTCTCACCTGCGGCGATGTAAACGGAATTGGAATGGAGCTTATCATAAAAACTATTGGCGACAGCCGCATGCTTGACATTTGCACCCCTATAATTTTTGGCAACAGCAAGCTTATAAATTTTTACCGCAAAAGCCTTCCTGAAATAAATTTTAATCATATCAGCATTAAAGAAATAAGCAGGGTTAATCATAAACAAATTAACACGTTTAACTGCTGGGAAGAAGAAGTGAATGTAACACCGGGTGTGTTAAATGAAATTGGTGGCAAGTACGCCGTTAAAAGTTTAACCATTGCAGCGCAGGCATTAAAAGAAGGGAAAATTGACGGGCTGGTAACAGCGCCCATTCATAAAAAAAATATACAGTCACCCGAATTTAGTTTTACAGGCCACACACCTTACCTTAAAAATTTGTTTGGCGCTGCTGATGTTGCCATGCTGATGGTGGCCGAAAACATGCGTATTGGTTTATTGACCGAGCATGTACCTGTAAAAGAAATTGCACAATATGTTACAAGAGAAAGCATCATCGGCAAGCTGAATGTTTTAAACGCTTCGCTAAAAAAAGATTTTGGAATTGATAAGCCAAGAATTGCTGTGCTGGGTTTAAACCCACATGCCGGCGATGAGGGCCTGATAGGAAAAGAAGAAGAAGAAATAATTAAACCGGCTATAAAAGAAGCCAAACAACGGGATGTGTTTTGTTTTGGCACTTACAGTGCCGATGCTTTTTTTGCCCGTGGGCAGCATGAAAAATTTGATGCGGTGCTGGCTATCTATCACGACCAGGGCCTGATTCCTTTTAAATCGCTGGCACTTGGCGAAGGGGTAAATTTTACTGCAGGCATCAGCGGTGTTCGCACTTCACCCGACCATGGCGTGGCGTTTGACATTGCCGGCAAAGGCAAGGCAGATGAATCTTCTTTCAGGGAAGCGATTTATAAAGCAGTGGATATTTTTAACTGCCGCAACGAAATTGGCGAGCAGCGAAAAAATCCATTGCGTAAAATAAGTGCAAGAATGGTTGCCAATGCAGTAGATGAAAAAATTACTGAAGAGTAGTTTGATTATTTGGCAAACACAGCATCACTTACCCCTTTATTAATATTGTAAGAACTAAAAGCAATTTCGACCCTGCCTTTTTTTATTTTTGATTTTTCTTCTGGCTTTTTCTTTTCATTGCCTTCATCAAAATCAAATGTTACTCCTTTGGGCATTTTGTAATCTTTAGTGTTGAAAGAAAAAATTACTTTATCGGGCAGGCCATATTCTGTGTATTTACTGTAAGTCATTTCCAGTTCGTAAGTGCCATTATCTCTTGTGGTGGTTTTTGCTTTTTTTATAACAGCATTTGCTTCGTCAATGTATAATGTAGAAAGTACCACATCGGCTGTATCATCTTCAGGCAATAACTTAACTACTTTTACTGTTGTGCCGTTTATTTTATCGGTGCCGGCATCCAGCACTGTATATTTTCCGCCATTGAGTGTATTGTTCATGCTGATGTTTACAGCGCCTTTGGGTATAAAAGAAAATCCTTTTTCATTTTTTATTTTAAGTTTGTTCGGATTTTTATAATAGACTTTTACATTGGCAACAGGCACTTTCAAAAAAGCAACATTGGTTTTCATTTTGCCGCTGGCTTCGTAGTCGGTTACCTTTTGTAGTTTTGCTTTTACTTTTTCTATGAGTGCATTTACATCCTGTGCTTTTGATGAATATGCCGACACAAAAATTATGGTCGGCACAAAAAATATTTTAAACAGTTTATTCATTTATTATTTTTTAAGAGAGGATATCTTTTTTACGGAAAATATAAACAGATGCCGAAACCAATGCAACAATATAAGTAAGTAATGCTCCAATACTTTTTAAAATTGCCGGCAGGTTTTGAATTGACCCTTTGATGGTTTGATTATCGGCATCGGTGCCTATGTAAAAGAAACCTTTCCACCCCAGCATATAAGTTGTAAAAAGATAAGGCTTAATGTATTTCTGGTAAATCGGAATTTCCATTTCGCTTATTAAAGTAAACAGAATAACAATACCCACAGTTGCCACAATGGGGCCAATGGAGTTTTCGGATAAAACAGAAAGCAATAAAGAAATTGCCGCCACTACCATCATTGCAATAAATGCAAAACCAAAGGCGCAGAAATAACGCCACAAAATATCATCGGCTTCCAGTTGATGAAGTCCGCTGGCTTTTGCCACAATTAAATCGTTGGTGCCAAAAGCGCCCATGCTTACAACCAGGCCAATGGCAGCAATCCAGGCCAGCAGCGCAAAAACATACACTGCCGATGCAAGGTATTTGGTTAATATTATTTGTGTACGGCTTATTGGTTTTGATGCAAGCAGCCTTAATGTGCCCATGCTTGCTTCGCCAGAAACAATATCGCCGGCAACAAGCGCTACTAAAATTGGCACATGCACCAGCAAAAGATTAAGTACAAAAAAACAAACCCAGTAGCCGTTAATCATTTTGTTGTATTCAATGTCCATTATTTCATCCAGCGAACCAAGCATAAACATCATCAGGTCTTTTCCGTTTACATAAAGGCCAAGCTGAATTAAAAAAATGAAAGCGGCAATGATGCCAAAGGCAAGATAAGTTCTTGGTTTTTTAAAAATCTTAAACAACTCAATTTGCAAAAGGTTCCACATGGGCAGATTGATTTGTTAGTGACAAGAAATAGGTTTCTAATGAATGGCGTGGTTGTATGGAAAGGATACCAATACCCAGGTTTGTTAAATCATTTGTAAGAAATGGAATGTCGGTTTTGGGCATTTGCAGTTTTAGCAAACTGTTGCTTTCCATAATACAAGCAGCCCATTTTGTTTGCAGCAATAGTTGCTTTGCTTCATTGTTATTAAGCGTATCAATCTGCACAATTGTTTTTGCAGGATCAAGCAGTTCGGTGGCGGTGCCTTCCACAATTTTTTTCCCTTTATCAATAATAATTATTCTGTTGGCAACCAGTTCTATTTCGCTCAGCAGGTGAGAGGAAACTAAAACTGTTTTGCCTGCTTCTTTGCTTAAATGTAAAATAAGATTACGCATGTCTGCAATTCCCTGTGGGTCCAGCCCGTTGGTGGGTTCATCTAAAATTATTAACCGTGGATTGTGTACCAGTGCTGCTGCAATACCAAGTCTTTGTTTCATTCCCTGGCTAAAAGCTTTTACTTTGCTTTGTGCCCGTTCGGCAAGCCCCACCATTTCTAATTGCTTCATAAGCAAATCACGGGTAACTTTTATGCCGCTTATTTTTGCAAAGATGGAAAGGTTTTGATAAGCGGTAAGGTATTTATACAAATCGGGCTTTTCTATAACTGCACCCACCTGTTTTAAAATTTCGCTGCGGTGGGTAAAAAGATTTTTGCCAAAAATATTTATTTCACCTCCCGTGGGTTTTATCAGCGAAAGCAACATGCGAATGGTAGTAGATTTACCAGCACCATTCTGACCCAAAAAACCATAAACATCTCCTTCGTTTACCGTAAATGACAGATCGTCAACAGCTTTTATTTCTGAAAATTTTTTAGAAAGATGGTTTACCGCTATTAATGGAGGCATAAAATAAAGAACAAATTTAAGTCAATATGGTTTTGTTTTGGCTGGCATTCCAATATAATATCGCCGCCAATGTTAAAAAAGCTCCGTAAAAATACAGGTGAAAACACAATAACTAAAGGAAAGACCCGTTTGAAACATTAGTACCCAATTCAATTTATATGAAAAGACCTAGACTTTCTTTACTTATACTGTTTACTGTACTTTTTTCTGTGCATTCATTTAGCCAGTTTACAGTTTCAGCAACTGCTTCCACATCTACCATTTGCCTTGGCAGTTCAACGCAATTAACAGCAACTGCTTCTCCAATAAGTTATGCAGGAAGTTCGGTTCCTTTTAACCCTCTGCCTTCATTGGGAACGGATGTTTTGTGCAGCGGAGGGGTGACATTAGTGCCCAGAAGTTCGGGTATAAATCTGGATGATTGCCGCTGGGATAATATTTCTATTCCATTCACTTTTACCTACTTTGGAAATAATTACACCCAGTTAAATATCAGCAGCAATGGCTGGATAGGGCTGGGAGCCACCAATAGCACCACAACGGGTTTTAATGCTGTTGTTCCAAGCACCACACCTGCCAATAATGTTATTTTCGGAATGCTCACAGATTTGACATTTTCTGGCGGTTCAGGAGGTTCGATTGAATATTTTGAAGATGGATATGCTCCCAACAGAAGCTTTGTGATATTGTATTCGGGTGCAAAATTTGTAAGCGGGGGTGGATTGGCCGATATTGAAATTATTCTTTACGAGGGTACCAATGCCATTGATATATATACCGACATGATAACTGCCAACACCACTCAAAATAAAACAGAGGGTATTGAAAACAGTGGCGGAACGCTGGGAGTTGCTTATCCTGGCAGAAACAATGTTGCCAACTGGAACTCAACCGGCGCCCAAACAGGTTATCATTTTGAGCCGGAAACAATAAATTATTCATGGAGCCCGGCACAAGGATTAAGCAGTACCAGTGGAAAGGTTGTTACAGCCACTCCATCTGCAACTACTACATATACAGTTACTGCAACAAATGCTGCATCCACAGTTGCAACTAATACAGTAACAGTAACTATTAATCCTGCTTCCAATACACCTGCCGGTGTAGCAGGCGGGGCAAGTATTTTTCATAACATAAGTGTATCACCAGGCGGAACTTATTACCGTGATATTTCCAATTGCAACATTATCTCCTATATAGTTCCTTCTGGTGTTAACCCTGTTTCTAATTCTATTAACACAGCAATTAAAGTAGATACCGGTGCAACCAGGAGGGGAACTTCGGATTTATATTTAGCAAGGAAATATGACATAGAACCTTTAATAAATGCAGCAACATCTACAGCAACTATAACTCTATATTATTTGCAGAGCGAATTTAATAATTTTAATGCCAAGGCTTCTGATAGTGGCCATAAGCTACTGCCAACAGGCTCAGGCGATGCTACAGGAATTGGCAATCTTATTATGAGGCAGTTTCACGGCACGGGTACCAACCCATCTAACTATACAGGAACTTACCAGGATTTATCAATTGCTACAAGTGGATTTACTGTTGTTTGGAACAGCAGTTACAGCCGCTGGGAAGTGACGGTTCCGGTAAATGGATTTTCAGGATTTTATTTAACCAGTACCAAGTCGTCGATTGTGCCTGTTAAACTTGAATATTTTAAAGGAACACAAATAAATAAGCAGCATTTACTTACCTGGAAATCTGAATGTTTATCGACCGAAGCAAAATTTACTTTGGAAAGAAGCTCAGACGGGACACATTATAAAACCATTACAGCACTTACAGCCAGCCAGGCCCGCTGCAGCCAGCCATTTGATTATACAGATGAATTTCCGGCTTCGGGTTTAAATTATTACAGGCTTAAAACTACTGACCCTGATGGTAAATTTGCCTACAGCAATATTGTATCGCTGGTGTTAAAAGCAAAAGGGTTCAGCCTGATAAACATTAACCCCAATATTATTGATAAGGAAAATGCGTTACTTAAAGTTAATGCCGGTGAAAAAGCTGAAGTAAGTATTTTGATTATCGATTTTTCGGGAAGGATTATAAGTAAAGAACTGGTACAATTACAACCGGGGATTAACCAGGTTGAGTTAAAAACTGCCCATTTGTCAACCGGCGCATACCAGGTAACGGCATATACTGCCGATCAGAAACTGCAAACACTCAGATTTATTAAACATTAACCAGAAAAAAGCCTCTTGTATACATTTTAAAAACAGCCATAAAGGCTGTTTTTTTTTGCCTAAATAAATATTGCAAATTTCAATTAAAGTGCTTAGTTTTACTGCAGTACCAAGGGCTTGCCTCCAATTTCTCCGAACAACCGGTTTGTTATCCCCACAGAACTCTGAATTAAAATATACTGTGAAATGCTGTGCTTATTAATATTATAAAAAGCACATTGGCATACTCAACTTAATTTACGTGATATGAAATACTTTTTTACGTTTATAATATTGTCAGTTGTATTTACAAATGCTGTGGGGCAATTATGTACTGTTTCTCCTGTTATAGAAAATTGCCCTCCTGGTTCGCCTGCAACATTTACCAGCTTTGCTAACCCGGTTTTATTTTCGGGGCCGGCATTAAAAACTGGGGCTAAGTATAAATATAATAATGTAGCATTTGTGGCAGGCCCACCATCGCAGGTGCTGGATGCCATTGTTACTATCGAGGACATGGTTAATGCAACAATGTTGCCGGTAGCGGCAGGCAGTAATGCCTGCATTGACGATGATGCAGCACTGAACCAGGATAATTCGTCGCAAGCTTCATTTTTTAGTCCCAGAATTACTTCTGACCAGCCTTTAAACTGTGCAGACCGCAGGGGTTATGTTCAGTTCAGTATTATTTTTTACCCTCATTTTACCGGCAATACTTTGCCTGCTTCATTTGGGGTAATTGGTTTAAATATTATTCAGTACGATATGGATGGGCATGTGGCTGGTGCAAATGGCTGGCTCAGGGAAATAGGGTATATAAAAAAAATCAACCTTTCTAACCCGGTAAACAATGCAGCTGCTTTAACTGAACTTAACAATGGAGGAACTGTTGCCGACGCTGGCTCAAACTGGTTGTTAACTTTTGGAAGCAGCAACGAAAGGAATGCTGTTTCAAACTGTTCGGAAGTGGCGATGAGTTCTTATTATAGTTTTCCTCAAACCGCAGTTACATTCAGGCTTGGTTACGATTATAAAGCACCTGTGCCCTGCAATGCAGCAAATGAAGGCCAGCCTACAAGGGATTATGCAGTTAAACCTGGATGTTTTACTATACCCAACGGCGGGCCGTTGCCGGTTTCCATTTCTACTATTGGAGTAAATTATAAAGATGGTATTGCTACCCTCGGCTGGACAACATTTCAGGAGTTTAACTTAATAAGTTATGAAGTGCAAAGAAGTACAGATGGTATTAACTACGAATCTGTAGGAACGGTTCCTGCGAGAAATGTGTTAACAAAAGAGCAATATAAGTTTACAGATAATGTAGCTGCTATCAACACAAAATATTTGTACTACCGCTTGCGTATTGTTGATCGTGACAACACGTTTAAAGTAAGCAATGTGGTGTCAATAAAAATGAGCGGATGGAAAAGTAATGAAATGATTGTTACACCAAACCCGTCTGCTGGCAATGCACAAATAATATTTAAGGCAAATAAAGGCGGCGTTGCAAATATTAATGTGACGGATGCATCGGGAAAAATTGTTTTAAAACAACAGGCACAAATTTTAAGCGGTAATAATAATATTGCTGTCGTAAATATGTCATCGCTTACCGAAGGATATTATATTGTAAGCTTATTTTTAAATGACGAAACATTTGTTACAAAATTATTAGTGAAAAAATAATTGAACTGCCTTACATTAACATGCCCTTCCATTTGGAAGGGTTTTTTATTGCCCGTTGGGGTTCATATAAACCTGTAATGCTTTTACATAATCTTCAAAAGCATCAATGCCTTTTTTTGTGATTTTACAGGTAGTTTGCGGATAGTTGTCTTTAAACTGCTTAAACACTTCTATATAACCTGCGTCTTTTAGTTTATTTATCTGCACACTTAAATTGCCGGCAGTGGAGTTTGTTTTTTCTTTTAAAAAAGTAAACTCTGCTTCTTTAACACTTATAAGCAGGCTCATTACTGCCAGCCGCAACTGAGAATGTAATATGGGGTCCAGTTCTTTAAACATAGCAGCTCTGTTGCTTTTTATACCTGTTCCATAAAATAATTCCGGGTATCAGCCAGGCAAATAAACCACAGGCAGCCATAAATAACATATCTGTATTGATGGGTGTGAATATTGAAGCAACACTTAAAGCCCAGCAAATAAGCCCGCCAAATATCATAGGCTTAAATTTAAAAACACCACCAGTAATAAAAGTAGGAATACCATACAGCATCATGTAAATACTGGTAAGATCGTTGGAGCCAAACCGGCTGTTGTAAAACGAAAGAATAAAAATGCAGATACCAAAAGTGGTCCAAACATAACTCATGGTTTGTTCATCATGCCCCACAAATGTTTTTTGTTTTTTTTCCCTGATAGAAAAAAAGATTTGCGGTATTACCGCAAAAAACACCAGCAGCCAAACATCAAAGCCAAGCCTGAATTTAAATTCAATTTGCGCCCAGGTAAGCAGGCTGCATATTACGATTAATACGCCCCACACTATCGAGGCAATACCCTTGGTAACATAGCTTTGCTTAGCCTTGCCTATCATTTCGTTGATAAGTTTCAGGCTTGCCTGTTCGGATAGTTTATTTTCTGTTTCGCTCATAAAAAATATTTTATGCTGTTACTGATTTGTTTTTGCTTCGTAACATATAAGCCGGTATTATGTAGCTGAAAAGAATAGCCGCTGCGCCAAACAACATCTGGTAATCATAATTAAAATACGCCGAAGCTATTGCCAGCGCCCATGCTGTAAGGCCCCCAAATACTAATGGTTTAAACTGCAAAAATTTACCTGAAATAAAAGTGCCAAGGCCATACAAAAGAATGAAGAAGGGAAAAATATTTGTGTTCCATCCCAACCTGGTCATAATCATGCTTAGTACAAAGAAGCTGATGCCCATTCCTATCCACAAATATTTCATGCTGTCATCTACATAAGTGGTGACTCCCCGTTTCTTTTCTTCTCTTATTCCCATGTATATACTGAAAATTACTCCGGGAATAATGAGCAGCCAAACTAAATAATGTTTTGGGTAGTTGAATACATTCTTTAATAAAAACTGCCCGATGCAGGCAACAAAAGTTATCCAGCCCCACAGCAAAAAATGACTGCTGTTATCGCCCATGTCTTTCCGGGTTTTAGCAATCATTGATTGTATCAGTTGCAGGCTTTCCTGCGGCGAAAAATTTCCCTGTTGCATAATGTAATGTTTTAGAAACAGCAATTGGAAGTTTTTTATTTAAAACTTCCAATTGCAACTCAGATTTATTTACAACTGGCTAACATTTTTTCAGTGTATTCTTTTCCCCAGGCCGGATGGATTTCGCTTGCTGGTTTAAAGCTGGCAAACATAGCAAGCGCTGTTTCATATTCGGGTTTTGCTGTTTTGCAACCACCACCAAACTGCTCAGGTGTATACCTTAAGCTATTGCCTTTTAAAACATATGGCCTTGGGTTGGCCGGATCCTGTTCCATTGCTTTTTCCATATTCTCTGAGCTGGCCTGGCCATATTGCATGTAACGCTGCATCGGGTTCACCATCATGTGGCAGCTTGCAATCATACTTTTAATGCAGCTTATTTCAGAGTTGTTTGGCTGCAATGAGTCTGCTTTATTAATCAGTTCATTTGCCCTGTCGGCAACTGCATCAATTTTTGATTTATCTTTTTCCATATAACCATAATTTACCTGGCAATAGGCAGCATAGTAATAAGCCAGCCACTGATTTTTTTCGGCACTGGCAATGCGTTCAAAATTGTTGGCCAATGATAAAAAGCTAGGTGGATTACTGAAAGCGCTGTCAATATCTGCAATGTTTTTTTTCATGGCAGCAACATATTTTTCACTCTGGCTAAATGAAGCAAGCGAAAAAAAGAATAAAGTGGCGGCGAAGAATAACTTTTTCATTTGTAAATTTTTAATGGTTTTATTGTTTTTGTTGATTTTTTAATTTTTCATATTCCTTTTCTACCGAGTTTGCCCTTGGAAAAATGTAAGCGCCTGCAAAATGAAATGCAAGGCCAATGCCCCAACCAAGTGTTGTCCAAATTGGCCAGGGATAATGATGTCCTCTCCAGTTATCCAAAGTCATCTCGTTATGATGACTGCCTGTAAAATACCATACAGCCCACAAGAAGATATTTACAATAAGATAAGCGATTGCATGATTTTTAAAGCTGGCTCTTTTCTGTGCAATTTCCCAAAGTCCGGGGTCTTTTCCTTCGGGAGCTGGTTGATGATAATGTGACATGTTGTGAAAGTTTTTGAATTAAAAAATTAAATGACTATACTTTATTTGTTACAAATTATTATTGATTGCATCCTGCGTTCTGTCTGTTCCAAAACTTAAAAAACATCCTATAAATACAAACCTTTTGCTTGTTGGCGTTACTGGTTCTTTTCGACTTCCACTATTGTTGTAGTTATAAGTGTAAACCTGTTTTTGTCCAAATACATTATTGATGCCCAGTACCCACACAGCAAAGTTTTTACTGTTCTTTTTTGTAATGGTGGGTAAATAATTGGCGCTAAAGCTGCAACTGTTATAGTTAATTGTTTTGCCCATATCGGTAAAAACATTTTTGTTTTGAACTGCATCGTAAGCAATCCTGTAATAAGGCCGGCCAGTTGCAAAATTGTAGCTCAGGTTAAATTGTGTTTTCCAGGGCAGAAAGAATTTTTTAAATACAAATGCCGCTGTGTGTTTTGCTGCAAAGGAAGGTTGTATGGCGTAAGGGTAATTTAAAAAATCTCTTTTGGTATCTAAGTAAGAATAAGAAATCCAGTAGTCAACATTTTTAATTGTTTTTTTATCACGCCAGAATATTTCAAATCCTTTTGCAAAACCACTTCCATTGGTATTGGATGCAACTTCTCTTCCGTTGCTGTTGAAACCGGTTTTATACAAGGCATCATATTTTTTATAAAATATTTCTGTACGGAAGGTTTGCTGCCCGGTAAGCAACTGGTACTGTAAAATATAATGCGTTGCTTTTGAAAAATCCAGCACTGTGCCAGCGGGTAAATATTTTCTTTCAGGGTTTTGATAAAAAATGCCGTAAGCAAAACCAGCCGAACTGTTTTTGCCGAGTTGATAAGCCAGCGAAACCCTTGGTGCAACATTCCATTTATTTAAAAGCTGAGAATTTTCGGTACGTAAGCCAAGTTTTAATGCCAGGGCGTTGGTAATATAAATATCAGATTCTCCAAATGCTGCCAGCATAGTTTCTTTAACGGTTTCCTTAAACTTTGCCCCATTATATAAAGTATAATTTGATTCTTCAGTGCTGCTGCTTACTTCTGTTCCAAACCTGATGGCGCTTAATGCCCTTAGTTTCTTTTCCAGTACAATGCGGTTCTGAATATAATTTCCCCTTACGGCTAAAGAGAAATTTTTGTATGCATAAAAAGAGGGATTGGTAATGGTTTGTTTTGTATTTTTTGCATCCTGCAGTTCATTGGTAATGTCATCTTTGTTGGTGCTGTAGGAAATACCAGCATTCAGTCTCCATTTATTTTTAAGAGGCTGCTTCCAGCTAAGATTGTGATATTGATTAAAATTTTCCAGTTTAAAAGCATCTTTCATATTTGCAGAATCGATGTCTGGGCTTCTGTAACCTACTTTAGTGTTGCTAAAATACGAGTACAACTTAACCATGCCGCCACCTTTAACTTTAAAACGAAAGTTTGCATCGCCATCCCTTACAACCGGCACTTTAAAATAATCCTGCTTTTGTTTTATTACAGCAAAGGCCATCGCCAGGTTAATATAGTTAACAGAAAAACCCCAACTTGATTTTTTATTTTTTGCCAAATGCTGTATGCCGCCACCAATACCTATTACACTTATTCCCAGGTCAGCTTCGCTTTTTTCGGGCAAATCTTTGCTTTCTAAAATTAATGCTGATGACAGCGCCTGCCCATACAATGCTGAATATCCCCCCGTGCTAAAAACAGTTCCTTTAAAAAGAAAGGGATTAAACCTCCCCCTTTGCGAAATGCCGGGCGTGCTACTGTAAAAAAAATTATTTACCTGTGTGCCGTCAATAAAAATTTTACTTTCTGTTGCTGTGCCGCCCCTTACAAACAATCCTTCGTTCTCTCCCACTTGCTGGGCACCAGGTAATGATTTGAACGCTTCTGTAACATCTCCATTGGCACTTGGTGTAGTAACTACATCAATATCTGTAAGAACAGCGCCTTTCTTTTTATCGCTGGCTTCAAAACTGCCGGCAGAAATTACAACGGCTCTGAGTTCTGTTATAAGCTCTTTTAATGATATGGGTATTGTTATTGCAGAAGAGCTAATTGTAACAGGTTGCTCAAAAGATTTATAGCCCGAACTGGTTGCTTCCAGGATTTGAGGTCCCTTTTCAGTGGTAATAAAAGAGTAATTACCTGCCGAATCGCTGGTGGCTCCGTCATAGGTATTTTTTAATGCAACGCTTACACCAGCCAATGATTTGTTCTTGTTATCTACCACTTTGCCCGATATTTTTACCTGGGCATTAACCCAAAATGAACTTAATATCAATAATAAAGTAAACCCTGTTTTCATTCCTGTTAATTTCGCACAAACATAAACTGGTTTATATTATAAACCAAATATTTTATTGAAAAAAATATTTTCAAGCTGAGCAGTATTAAAAAATGAGGCTAAAAATTAGATTATAACTATTTGAAAATCAAAAATATAGGCACTGTTTCACAAGTCCATTCATCACTGTTAGTTTATTTCAAAACTTATTCACACCGGGTAAAATTTATTTTTTTATACGGGGGGAAATTGTACTTTAGCAATAGAATTTAATGGGTTAGTAAGTACAAAGGGCTGTCAGAAATGATAGCCCTTTTACTTTTAGTAAACTACAGACTGTATAAACTATCGGTTATTATTTTTTTAAGACTCGTACAATTTGCTAATCTGAAATCTTCAATCTGAAATCCTCCATTACCTTTACAACATGAGCAAAACCAAAACGAGTTTTTTTTGTGGCAATTGCGGATATGAAAGTGCAAAGTGGTTGGGTAAATGTCCGGCTTGCAATGAATGGAACACTTTTGTGGAAGAAGTAATTGTGAATGGAACGGATAAAAAAAATGAAACAGACTGGAAAGAATACAGCGGTAATGGGAAAGTAAAAACAATTTCTATTAACGATGTAAGCAGTGCCGAGGAAAAAAGAATTGTTACAACCGATGCAGAATTGAACCGTGTACTTGGCGGCGGCATTGTTTTAGGAAGCATTGTTTTGGTTGCAGGCGAACCCGGCATCGGTAAATCAACTTTGTTTTTGCAAAATGGATTGCAACTGAAAGATGTTATTACTTTATATATAAGTGGCGAAGAAAGTGAGCAGCAAATAAAAATGAGGGCAGACCGTGTGGGTATTAAAAGCGAAAACTTTTATTTACTTACCGAAACCAACACACAAACTATTTTTCAGGAAATAAAAAAACTAAAACCTCAATTGGTAATTGTTGATTCTATTCAAACATTGCAATCGCCATTTGTAGAATCATCGCCGGGTAGTGTGAGCCAGATTAGAGAATGTGCTGCCGAACTGCAGCGATTTGCCAAAGAAACCAATACGCCTGTTTTTTTAATTGGGCATATTACTAAAGATGGCAACATTGCCGGCCCCAAAATTCTGGAGCACATGGTAGATACTGTATTGCAGTTTGAAGGTGACAGGCATTATGCTTACCGCATTTTACGAACACTGAAAAACCGCTTTGGTTCTACATCTGAACTGGGTATTTATGAAATGACTGGCGAGGGAATGAGAGCAGTAAGCAATCCATCAGAAGTATTAATTACCCAAAAAGAAGATGCACTCAGCGGTATTGCCATTGCTGCTACTATCGAGGGCTTGCGGCCAATGTTAATTGAAGGACAGGCATTGGTAACGCAAAGTGTTTATGGTACGCCACAGCGAACAGTAAGCGGATTTGATTTACGCCGTTTACAATTATTGTTAGCCGTACTGGAAAAGCGTGGAGGTTTTCACTTTGGTGTAAAAGATGTGTTTGTAAATATTGCCGGCGGATTGAAAGTAGAAGACCCATCCATTGACCTGGCAATTGTGTGTGCATTGCTCAGTAGTTACGAAGATGTGCCAGTACCGCAGCATATTTGTTTTGCAGGCGAAATTGGCCTGAGCGGAGAGATAAGGGCAGTAAACAGGATTGAACAACGCATTGCCGAAGCAGAGAAACTGGGTTTCGAAAAAATTATTGTGAGCAAATACAATTCAAAATCGCTGGGTAAGCTGAAGTTTAATATTGAAGTGGTGGCGCTTGGTAAAGTGGAAGAAGTTTATCAGTATTTGTTTTAACCGCCTGTTAAAACGGTACTTAAAACAGTAAAATTATTTGAAGAAATTTTAGTTAATGCAATTTCTTAAAACGATACTTTCAGATACCATTCATCTTTTTTATCCTCACGTTTGCACAGGTTGTGGCAGCGATTTGCTGGCAAAAGACAATTTACTCTGCCTGCATTGCATTAATAATTTACCTCACACACATTTTGCAAATCATGCCGGCAATCCTGTTGAAAAAATATTTCCCGGCAGGTTGGCTGTTACCGCTGCACACAGCGAATTTTATTTTGAAAAAGAAGCCCTGGTGCAACATCTTATTCACCAGCTTAAATACAAAAGCAATAAAGAAATTGGATTTTACCTGGGCGAAATGATGGGCAATAGTTTGCTGAACTCTCACCGTTTTAAAAATATTGATGCCATCATTCCATTGCCATTGTATCCAGATAAAGAACGCAAACGTGGCTACAACCAGGCAGCAGTTATTGCCGAAGGCATGTCTTCTATTATGAATATACCGGTGCTTACAGGCAATGTAATCCGCCGCAGGTTTACCGAAACACAAACAAAAAAACACCGGATAGAACGATGGGAAAATGTTGCCGGAAGTTTTGTGGTAAAAAACCCGGAGGCATTGAAAGGAAAAAATCTTTTGCTTGTGGATGATGTAATAACCACCGGCGCCACTTTAGATGCCTGCGGAACGGTTATCTTAGAAACAGAAAATACAAAGCTGAGTATTGCAACCCTGGCTTATGCTTCTAAATAGTTTTGGCAGGCAGTTTTTCTTTAAATTTGAACAATGAAATTTATTCGCCTTGTTTTATTATTGTTTATTCCGCTTTGTTTGCTGCTGTGCATTGCTTCCTGCAAAAAGAATTCTTTTATTACCAGTGGCGATGCAAGGCTTAACACTACCGTTGACACTTTACATTTCGATACCGTATTCACCACTACAGGTTCCATAACCAAATCATTTAAAATTATAAACCCCAATAACCAAAAGCTGAGGCTGAGCAAAGTAAAATTAATGGGGGGAGTGAGTTCTTCTTATAAAATTAATATTGATGGCGTGAACACTGCCGAGGCAAACAATATTGAAGTGGAAGCAAACGACAGCATTTATGTTTTTGTTTCTGTAACTATTAATCCAACACTGGCAAACCTTGCTTTTGTTGTAACCGACAGTATACTTATTAATTACAATGGCAACAACCGCTATGTGCAGTTAGATGCTTTTGGACAAAATGCCAATTTCCTGCGGAATAAAGTAATAACAGGCAATGTAACATGGCCCAATAATTTGCCTTATGTTATTTTGGGAAGTTTGCGTATTGACACAACGGCTTCATTAACCATTCTGCCAGGTTGCCGCATTTATTCACATGCCGATGCACCATTTATAGTAGATGGAACATTAATTATAAACGGAACAAAAACAGACAGCGTAACATTTACAGGCGACCGCTTAGATCCCGATTATAAAGATCTGCCTGCAAGCTGGCCCGGCATTTATTTCAGAGGCGCCAGCAAAAACAATGTGTTTAAATATGTAGTTGTAAAAAATGCTTACCAGGCTATCTCGGTAGAAAAGCCATCGCCCAATGCAAACCCCAAACTTATTTTACACCAGTGTATTATTGATAATGCCTACGATGCAGGCATACTTTGTATAAACAGCAGCCTGCAGGCCGATAATTGTTTAATAAGTAATTGCGGCAGCAATGTACTGATGGCTTATGGTGGCGATTATAATCTTACGCATTGCACCGTAGCCAGTTTTTCCAATTATTATATCAATCACAAAAACCCGGTGCTGCTGTTAAATAATTATGCATTGCAAAACGGTGCTGTGGTTACTGCAAACCTCAATGCGGTTTTCCGCAACTGTATTTTTTGGGGCGATCAGGGATTGGTGGATGATGAGGCAATTGTAGGCAAGCAGGGCAGCAATACCTTCAATGTATTATTTGACAGGAGTCTTTACCGTGCCACAACCGATCCGGCAAATTCAACTTTAACTAATTGCATAAAAAACCAAAACCCTGCTTTTGACAGCATAGATGTTTATAGAAAAGTTTATGATTTTCATGTAACAAAAAATTTATTGGCTCCCGGAATCAATAAAGGAGTTTTAACAATATTCCTTAAAGACCTTGACGATAAAAACCGCAACTTTGGACTGCCCGATTTGGGTTGTTATGAAAAACAATAAACAAATTTGCTTTTCATTCGTTATTACTAAAAATATTTATTATGATAAAATTACTTGCTTTTGCCGCAGCCCTCGTTTCCTGTGCGGCACAAACAAACAATGCCCAGCCAATGACAACCCCAACTTCAAAATCTATTTATGATTTTAAAGTAGAAGCATTAGATGGCACCACCATTGATTTTGCAGGATTTAAAGGGAAAAAAATACTGATTGTAAACACTGCCAGCGAATGTGGCTATACTTCACAATACGATGGCCTGGAAAAACTATATGAAAAGTATAAAGACAAACTGGTAATAGTAGGTTTCCCGGCAAATAACTTTGGCGCACAGGAACCCGGCAGCAACATAGAAATTAAAGAATTCTGCAAAAAGAATTACGGTGTTACATTCCCCATGGCCGCAAAAATTTCTGTAAAGGGCGATGACCAGGCCGAAATTTACAAATGGCTTTGTAACAAAAGCGAAAACGGTGTGCTGGATGCAACTATTAAATGGAACTTCAATAAATTTTTACTGGATGAAAACGGCAAGCTGCTGAATTATTTCCCCAGCAAGGTAGAGCCGATGAGTGAGGAGATTACGGCCAAGTTGTAAAATTTAGTTATTGAAAAATATTGCATGAAATTTTTCATACTTATTCTGGTTTCATTTTGTTTAACTAATAGCTTAAAAGCCCAATTACCCAAAAGCGGTATTTACATCTATAAGTATTGTGATGAAGAATACAATAAATGCGTAGGCACATCCAAAGTAAAAATCAAAGGCAATAAAATCTGGGTTTATGCTCCTGCAAATCTTTCAGGAATAAAGGCAGGAGAGCTTTATGAAAGCGGCACTCTTTTTAAACATGCTTCGGGTAAATGGATTATCATTCATTCAAAAAAAGAAAAGACAGCTAAAAAGATTGGTGATTGCGAAGGCCCGGTGTGGATTGATTTTAAAAGAAAACTTTTCTGGACCTGTTAGATTCCATTATTTAAATTCCTGTTCTTCTATCTTTGCACCCCATGCAATTCCAGTCCATCATCGGCCAAAAAGAAACCAAGGAACAACTGGTTCAAATGGTGCAGCACAACCGGCTTAGCCATGCACTGTTGTTTTTGGGTAAAGAAGGCAGCGGCGCTTTATCGCTGGCTATGGCATTTGCACAATACATTGTTTGCGAAAAAACAAGCGGCAGGCAACAAGCAGCAAGCACTGGTCCTTCGTTGTTTAGAGAGCCTTCTGAACTCCCCAGTCCAAAACTCCTGACTGACAGTTGCGGCGAATGTGCAGCATGCAAAAAAGCAAACGAACTCGTTCATCCAGACATACATTTTTCTTACCCGGTTATAACAAGAAAAAGCGGCGACAAACCCATAGCAACCGATTTTATAAAAGAATGGCGTGAGTTTATTTTAAAAAACCCTTACGGAAATATTTACGACTGGCTGCAGTTTATTGAAGCCGAAAACAAACAAGGTAATATAAGTGCACATGAATGTAACGATATCATCCGCAAACTAAACCTGAAAAGTTTTGAAAGCGAATACAAAATCCTGCTGATGTGGATGCCCGAATTTTTGGGCAAGGAAGGGAATAAATTATTAAAGCTGATTGAAGAACCACCACCCAATACTTTATTTATACTGGTGGCCGAAAATGAAGATTTGATTTTACCCACCATCATATCAAGAACACAATTAGTAAAAATTCCGGCGCTTACAAACCTGGAACTGGAAGCTGCCCTTGAAATAAGGGCCGGAGTATCCATTGAAAAAGCAAAACAAATTGCCGCCATTGCCGAAGGCAATTACCGGGAAGCCCTTCAGTTATTGCAGCATTCCGAAGACGACTGGCAGGCATTGCTGAGGGAATGGCTGAATGCCATTTTAAAAACCGGCCCCGTTGCCCAGGTTAAATGGATTGATGAAGTGGCAAAAATGGGCAGGGAAAAGCAAAAGCAGTTTCTTAAATATTTTATTCATTTGCTGGAGCAGGCAGTGAGGTTAAGAGCTATTGGTGATAATGCTGGCAACGGACAAGGGACAGCGGACAACGATTTTGCCCTCCGTTTAAACAAAATTTCCACCATCGGCCAGCAGGAAGCCCTGATTACCGAACTCGACAAAGCCAGCTATTACATCGAACGCAATGCCAACGCCAAAATGCTCTTTCATGCCCTCACTATTAAACTGTACCATATTATTAGTAACAATTCCTTAATTTTGGTGCACTGAGGCAGAAAGCATTGAGGCGACAGATAAAAAGGAATGTGCAGGGTAATTATTTATGAACCAACTTTTTAAGCTATACTCATCATTGTTGTGTCACTCACTTGTACGACATACCACTACGAAGCTTTGCCAGCCGGATAGAAAGATGTAGTAAAAGTGTGTGCTGCCTGAGGCGGAACCACTGAAGTTAAATTGTAGCATTGCTGCCGGTACATAAAAATCTCCCCGTAATCATTCTTCATTCTTCATTTTTAATTATTCATTCTATATGGGATGTGGAAGCGGAGCTTGCGGAACTTCAAAAGACGGTGCACCCGGCGGATGCCAAAGCCATGGCAGTTGCGCCAGCGGAGGCTGCAACCGTATGAATGTACATGACTGGCTGGCTAACCTCCCTTTCAGCGACCCTGAAAGCAGTTGCCGCATTGTGGAAATAAGCTTTAACAATGGCAGCCGCAAAGACTATTTTAAAAATACAACCGTACATTTTTTTGAAAAGGGTGATATGGTGGCCGTGGAAGGTGTGAGCGGATTTGATGTGGGCATGGTGAACTTAACCGGCGAACTGGTAAGGCTGCAACTGAAGAAAAAAAGTATTGACGAAAAAAGTCCTGATATTAAGAAGATTTTGCGCCGTGCCAACGATTTCGATTTTTCTAAAATGAAAGAAACAAAGGCAAGGGAAGCGCAGGTGCTCATACGCAGCCGTGCAATGGCACGCCAGCTAAAGCTGGAGCTTAAAATGGCCGAAGTGGAAATTCAGGCCGATGGTCGTAAAGCCACTTTCTTTTATATTGCCGATGACAGAGTAGATTTCAGGGAGCTGATAAAATTGTATGCCGGCGAGTTTAAAGTAAAAGTGGAAATGCGCCAGATTGGTGCAAGACAAGAAGCCGGAAAAGTAGGCGGTATTGGTGCCTGCGGAAGGGAACTTTGCTGCAGCACATGGCTTACCGATTTTAAAAGCGTTAATACAAATGCGGCACGTTACCAGAATTTAAGCATCAATCAAACAAAGCTTAGCGGCCAGTGCGGCAGGCTGAAATGTTGCTTGAATTATGAACTGGATACTTACTTAGATGCACTGCAGCATTTCCCCGATGACTGCGATATGATTGAAGTGGCAAAGGGCCGGGCATTTTTGGTAAAGAAAGATATTTTCCGCAGCCTGATGTGGTACACCATGGCAGAAAGCAATAAGCAATATCCGCTTACAATTGAATCGGCAAAAAAAATAAAACTTCAAAATAAACAAGGCATCAGGCCCGATGAACTGGAAGTAGCCGAAGTAATTACGGGAAAGCCAAAAGAAGTAGAACCCGAATACGCAGACCTGGTTGGTCAGATCAGTTTAAAAAGCCTTGAAAAAAGCAGCCGCAAGCGCAACGACAGAGAACGCAGCCAGCAACAAAACAGGCAGCAGCAAAACCGTGGCGGTAATCAAAGCCAACAACAAGGCGGCGGCAATCAGCAAAACAGGGGAGGACAAAATCGTGGCGGCCAGGGCCAGCAGGGAGGAAATCAACAAGGAAATCGTAATCAAAACCAGCAAGGCGGAAATCAACAGGGAGGCAATCAGCAAGGAAGGGGGAATCAAAATCAACAAAGGCCTAACCAGCAAAACAGGCAACAGCGGCCTCCACAAAACAGGAACCAGAATCAACAAAGGCCTAACCAGGATACTGGTAATACAAACGATGATAAAAAATAACTAAACAATAAAACTACAGTCAGGTCTTTCGGCCTGACTTTTTTATTTTTGTAACATAATCTTTCAGATGTCCATTTCAGTAAACAATCTCTCTAAACTTTACGGTTCTCAAAAAGCAGTGGATGCAATTTCATTTAAAGTGGATAAGGGAGAGATTGTTGGTTTCCTGGGGCCTAATGGTGCCGGCAAAAGCACTACGATGAAAATCATCACTGGCTATTTGCAGGCTGATGGCGGCAATGCAGAAGTGTGCGGACTTAGCGTAAATGAAAACAGCAACGAAACAAAAAAGAAGATTGGATATTTACCCGAAGCAAATCCCTTGTATTATGATATGTATGTGAGGGAATATTTAGGGTTTGTTGGAAATGTGCATGAAATTCAAAATTCAAAAGTAAAAATTGAAGAAGTGATTGAAACCGTTGGATTAACAATTGAAGCCAATAAAAAGATAGGGCAACTTAGTAAAGGTTATAAACAAAGGGTTGGTTTGGCTGCCGCTTTAATTCACGACCCCGAAGTATTGATACTGGATGAACCGACCAGCGGACTTGATCCCAACCAGATCGTAGAGATAAGAGAAGTAATAAAAAAGCTGGGACAAAATAAAACCGTTTTATTTTCCTCTCACATATTACAGGAAGTAGAAGCTATTTGCGACAGGGTGATTATTATTAATAAAGGAACAATTGTAGCTGATGATACTTTAAGTAATCTGCAAAAATCATCTTCATCTTTACAAATAATTGAAGTAAGCTTTGAAGACGAAGTAAATATTGAATGGTTAAAGAACTTAAAGGGAGTTAATGCTGTAAAAAATATTCAACAATCAACCTTCAATGTTCAATGCTCAAATGCAGAAGCCGTAAAAAAACAAATTCTTCAATTGTCTATTGACAAAAACCTGAACATTGTTTCGCTGCAGAGTGAAACCACGGGAAGTTTAGAAGATATTTTCAGAAATTTGACAACTAATCAGCCATTAAACTAATTAACCCCGTCCGAACGGCATTCGGCCGGACGGATATTAAACCAATAAACCAACAATGAGTTACATCGCCTCCATTCATGCCCGCCAGATTTTAGACAGCCGTGGCAACCCAACAGTAGAAGTAGATATTTTAACTGAAAACGAACATTTGGGCCGTGCCGCTGTACCAAGCGGTGCCAGCACCGGTGTGCATGAAGCAGTAGAATTAAGAGACGGTAAAAAAGATTATTACGGCGGCAAAAGTGTTTTGAAAGCAGTAAAAAATGTAAATACTATTTTAGCCGATACTTTATTGGGCTGGGATGTGGCTGATCAAACGGGCATTGATGCGATGATGATTGCATTGGACGGAACTGCTAATAAAAGTAAACTCGGTGCCAATGCAATGCTGGCTGTAAGTATGGCTGTTGCAAAAGCCGCAGCGCTGGAAGCCAATCTTCCATTGTACAGGTACATCGGCGGAACGAATGCAAAAATTCTTCCCATGCCAATGATGAATATTTTAAACGGCGGTGCTCATGCCGATAATAAAATAGACTTCCAGGAATTTATGGTAATGCCGGTGGGCGCATCAAATTTTAGCGAAGGCCTGCAATGGGGCGTTAATATTTTTCATGCGTTAAAAACTGTACTGAAGAAAAAAGGTTTCAGTACCAATGTGGGAGATGAAGGTGGATTTGCACCAAACATTCAAAGCAATGAAGAAGCGATTGAAACTGTATTGACAGCAATACAAGCTGCAGGATATAAAACCGGCAGCCAGATAATGATTGCTATGGATGCTGCCAACAGTGAACTGTGGAATGCAAAAGAAAAAAAATACATCTTTCATAAAAGTGATGGAAAGAAAATGACGAGTGAGCAACTGGTGGCTTACTGGGCAAGCTGGGTAAAGCAATATCCAATTTGCAGCATTGAAGATGGCATGGCAGAAGACGACTGGAAAGGATGGAAGATGCTGACTGAAGCTGTAGGAAAAAAATGTCAGTTGGTTGGCGATGATCTTTTTGTAACCAATGTTACCAGGCTCGAAAGAGGAATTAATGAAGGTATTGCAAATGCTTTACTGGTAAAAGTAAACCAGATTGGTACGGTTACCGAAACCATCAATGCAGTTACAATGGCACAAAACAACGGATACAATACAATCATGAGCCATCGCAGCGGCGAAACAGAAGATACAACCATTGCTGACCTTGCAGTGGCATTAAAGTGCGGACAAATAAAAACAGGTTCTGCGTCCAGAACCGACCGAATGGCTAAATACAACCAGCTAATCCGTATTGAAGAAATGCTGGCAGAAAGTGCTGTTTATCCAAAAGGAAAGATTAAATTTGGTAAATAAGGTTAGCGATAAGCAATTTATATGAAGTTACTAACTCATATTCCCTCATGGCTTAAAAGCAAGTTTCTGCTTGCGGGGGCTTTTTTTCTTGTATGGATGTTCTTTTTTCAAATTGACGGAAAAGACTGGCCTTCTATCTATGAAAAAAGAGAAAGGTTAAGAGAGTTACAGAAAAATGAGCAGCATTTGACGTTGCAAATAGCAAATACCCGTAAAGAACTGGATTTATTAAAAACTAATGCCCAGACCATTGAAAAATATGCAAGGGAGAATTACATGATGAAAAAAGACAATGAAGACCTTTTTATAGTTCAACCCCCTTTAAAATCTAATTAATTTCTCTTTAAAGTGCAATATTCTATCCCCAAAGCCGTTTAATAAGCGGATTTGGATAACAAAATTTTTAACAAGAACTCAACTTGGCTATGCACAACTTTACCCCGGAAGATTTATTACAGTATTTGTATAAAGAAACTTCCCCAGAAAAGACAGCCGCTATTAAGGCTGCTTTAGAAACTGACTGGAGCCTCCGTGAAAAATTTGAAGTGATTGAATCGGCCCAAAAAAGGCTGGAACCACTCCAACTTTCGCCAGCTCAAAAAACAATTGATAACATTTTAAGCTATGCTGAAAAAGCAGTGAGCGAATTATCGCCACAGGCTTAATCTGATTCAGTTTATTACCTAATTTTAATCCCCTGCCAAAAGCAGGGGATTTTTTATGACTCAAAAAGAACGGTACCAGTTTGTAATAAATTATTTTCTGCAGCATGCACCCGATGCAGAAACAGAATTGATTTATGATAATCCTTTTCAGTTGCTGGTGGCAGTAATTCTTTCGGCACAGTGTACAGACAAAAGGGTGAACATGACAACACCGGCCATATTTGCAAAATACCCTGATGCTGAATCAATGAGTAAAGCAGGCTTTGACGATTTGTTTCCATTGATAAAAAGCATCTCTTATCCCAATAATAAAACAAAACATTTAACAGCCATGGCAAAGATGCTGGTAGAAAAATTCTACGCAAACGTTCCCATGACGGTTAATGAATTGATTCAGTTGCCGGGTGTTGGAAGAAAAACTGCCAATGTAATTACATCGGTGATTGATGAACAGCCGAATATGGCAGTTGATACGCATGTCTTCAGAGTTAGCGCCAGGATTGGCTTAACAAGGAAAGCAACCACCCCGCTTGCTGCCGAAAAGCAGTTAATAAAGCATATTCCAAAAGAGTATATTCACAAAGCACACCACTGGCTGATTTTGCACGGAAGGTATGTTTGCCTTGCCCGAAACCCCCGTTGCAGCCAATGCGGTTTAAGTGTTATCTGTGTTTATTTTAAGACATTAAAACGGTAGTTTGGTTTTACTTTGAAGATTTTTCGTTTTATTTGTAAAGACAACGATGTACTTACTAAACCCCGCCAGTTTTTTTTAAACCAAAGGATATTCAGTTGCATGAAAAGAGTAGCATTATTATTTGGAATTATTTTATTAATAAATAGTTCAGTTCAGAAGGTAGCTGCACAATTTTATTTTTACGATAACACTTATTTTGATAATCCTGTATTATTTGAAATAGGTGGTTCTGCAGGTATAATGAACTGCCTTACCGATTTGGGGGGAAAAAGCGGAGTAGGAAAAAAGTTCATCAAAGACGTCAATTTTGGCAACACCCAGTTTGCCGGCAGTGTGTTTCTTTCTGCTACCTATCACAATGCTGTTGCTATAAGGCTGGAAGGAACCTTTGGCCAGGTAAAAGCTCACGACAGTATTTTAAAAAGCGATAAAGGAAAAGGGTTTGGCCGGTACGAACGAAATTTGAGTTTCAGAAGCACTATTTCAGAAATAAGTTTAACTGCCGAGTTTCATCCAATTTTTATTTTTAAAAACTGGACCGATGGAGATGAACAGCCACCAAGGTATTCGCCTTACCTGTTGGCGGGTGTTGGATTTTTTTCATTTAACCCACAGGCAAAGCTTTTAAATAACTGGGTTGACCTGCAGCCCCTGAGCACCGAAGGGCAGGGATTTAAAGAATATCCCGATAAAACGCCTTATAAATTGCAGCAAATGAATATTCCGCTGGGTGCCGGAATCAAATACGAGTTATCATCTCTTTTTAATCTGAGGGTAGAAGCTGTTTACAGGAAGTTAAGTACCGATTACCTCGATGATGTTAGTGGCAGATTGTATGCCGACCCAACTTTATTTCCAAATTATCTTACCGGAACCAAATTAACCAATGCACTTTTATTAAATGACCGGCGTTACGAAATTGACCCAACATTTATTCCGGTAGGACGTGATATAAGGGGAAACCCAAAAAATAACGATGGCTATTTCACCTTTAATGTAAAATTCAGCATCTTGTTTGGAAGGGAAAGAATCAAGAAATAAAATAAGCAACAAACGATATTAAAAAACCGCCGTTAAAAGGCGGTTTTATTTTTTACAGCATTTTCTTCAGCTCATCCACCAGTTCTCCTTTTGTAATAGGGATGCCCATTATTTTATTATATCCTTTCGCATCCACAAAATAAACATCCCTTATAATTCTAACAAGTTGACCGTTGTTAATTTCAGGAACAAGTACCTGGTCAAAGTTCTTCAAAATAGTTCCAAGGTTTTTGGGGAAGGGGCGAACATATCTTAAGTGAGCATGGCTTACTGCGTGGCCTTCATCCTGCAGTTGTTTGCAGGCGCTTTTAATGGCTCCATAAGTACTTCCCCAGCCAAGCACCAGCACTTTCCCTTTTTCGGCGCCACTGTCCAATGTTTGTTCCGGAATATAGTTGGCAATCAAATCTACTTTTGCCTGTCTTGTTTTAACCATGTGTTCATGGTTTTCGGGTTCATAACTTATGTTGCCGGTTCCATCCTGTTTTTCCAGTCCGCCAACCCTGTGTTCCAACCCTGCTGTGCCGGGTATGGCCCAGGGACGAACTAATTTTTCATCTCTTTTATAAGGCATAAATTTTTCATCAGCATTCAGTTCAGCAAAAGAAACATTTATGGCGGGCAAATCATCGCTCTTTGGAAACTTCCAGGGTTCTGCACCATTGGCAATGTATCCGTCGGTTAAAAACATTACAGGGGTCATGTGTGCAATAGCAATGCGTACCGCTTCATAAATGGCACCGAAGCAATCGCTGGGTGTTGATGCAGAAACAATAGGCATGGGGCATTCACCATTTCTGCCATAATAAGCCTGCATCAAATCACTTTGTTCTGTTTTGGTTGGCAGGCCTGTTGACGGGCCGCCCCGCTGCACATTGCAAATAAGCAAAGGAATTTCCAGCATTACTGCCAGGCCCATTGCTTCGGCTTTTAATGCAATGCCGGGGCCCGATGAAGTTGTTACCCCAATGCTGCCGCCATAAGCAGCGCCAATGGCAGAAGTGATTGCAGCAATTTCATCTTCGGCCTGGAATGTTTTGATTCCAAAATTTTTGTACTTGCTTAGTTCATGTAAAATATCGCTGGCAGGTGTAATGGGATAAGAACCTAAAAATAACTGCAAACCGCTTTTTTGCGAAGCTGCAATCAGGCCCAGTGCTGCGGCTTGGTTGCCCATAATGCTGCGGTAAACACCCGGGTCCATCTTTGCTTTGGCAACTGTATATTTGGTAGTGAAGGTTTCGGTGGTGTCACCAAAATTATAACCTGCTTTCAATGCCCTTACATTGCTTTCAAATATCTCCGGCTTCTTGCCAAATTTTTCTTTGATAAATGCAATGGTATTTTCCATGTCACGGCTGTACATCCAGTATAAAAAACCAAGCACAAACATATTTTTTGCCCTGTCTTTTTCTTTAACGCCCATGGTAATATCTTTCAGCGCCTCCCTTGTCATTTTCGTCACATCAATTTTCAGCACTTCATAATTACCAAGGCTGTCATCTTCTAATGGGTTCACTCCTTCGGGATAATTTGCCAGCCGCAAATTTTTACTATCGAAGCCATCTACATTGGCAATAATTTTACCGCCGGGTTTTAGCGCTTTTAAATTTGTTTTTAAAGCAGCCGCATTCATTGCCACCAGCACATCGCATGCATCACCGGGTGTAAAAATCCTGTCGGATGAAAAACGTAATTGATATCCGCTTACGCCGGGAAGCGTTCCTATCGGGGCTCTTATCTCTGCCGGAAAATCAGGAAATGTTGCCAGATCAATTCCCATCATGGCGGTGTTGTTCGTAAACTGGCTTCCGGTAAGCTGCATTCCGTCGCCGCTGTCGCCTGCAAATTTTATTACTACTTCCTGTAAAATTTCTTCTTTAACTGGCATCGTTGATTTTATTTTTGGTATTCAGATTTGGGGCTGATTAATTTCACGAAGTTAAGATTTTACACTGTCCAAAAATGCAAAATTCCACTCTTCTTCACCTTTGGTTTCAAATTATTAAATTAGGTTTGCCCAAACATATTTTTAATGTACGATTTGCATGATTTTTTACAGCCTGTTTACATTCACCAGTTGAACAATGACGGTGGTTACAATGATGGCCAGCTTGCCCGGCATATTGCCATTTACGAAAATGAAATACCCGATATTACCAATGCAGATATAGTGCTGGTTGGCATCAACGAAACAAGGGGAACCAACGGGCAGGAAGCAGAATCCAATGCACCCAATATCATCCGCAAACAACTATACCAGTTGCATTACTGGCACACAGATATTTCTATTGCCGACATTGGAAACATAAAAAATGGTGCCACTTTAAATGACAGCTACGCAGCCGTAAAAACAGTTTTAGCCGAATTGTTGCGGATGAAAAAAACTATAATCATCCTTGGCGGCTCACATGATATTACGCTGGCGCAATATTTTGCTTACAAACAATTAGAACAAATTGTGGAAGCTACCTGCATTGATGCGACTATCAATTTAAGAGGCGAATCGCCCAGCCGCAGCGAAAACTTTTTAATGGAAATGCTTACCGGCGAGCCCAACCTGGTAAGGCACTATAACCATATCGGTTTTCAAAGTTATTTTGTTCACCCCCGCATGCTGGAAACGATGGACAAGCTGCGTTTTGACTGTTACCGTGTTGGCGCTGCTAAAGAAAATATAGAAGAAATGGAACCAGTTATACGCAACACACATTTACTAAGTTTCGACATCAGCGCCATAAAATACAGCGATGCACCCAGCACCCGCCAAAGCCCCAACGGTTTTACCGGCGAAGAAGCCTGCATGCTTACAAGGTATGCAGGCCTCAGCACTGCGTTAAGCAGTTTTGGTATTTATGGCTACGAACCAGAGCAGGACGTTAATGAATTAACTGCCCGGCAAATTGCCCAAATGATTTGGTATTTTATAGATGGCAAAAACCGCAGCAGGCAGGAAGCTGCCATGGATGATAAAAACAATTTTAATGAATACCACTGCACTTTTACCGAAGTGGAAACTGTTTTTCAGCAAAGCAAAAAAACTGGAAGATGGTGGATGCAATTGCCCAATAAAAAAATGATTGCCTGCAGTTATGCTGATTATATAACTGCCAGCCGCAATGAAATACCGGAGCGCTGGCTGAGGGCACAGGAACGGGGTTAAAAGCCCCCTCTATCTCCCCCGAAGGGGGAAGAAATAGCGAAGATTGAATTGGATAAATTAAAAAATTATGAGAGACTGCATTTCGAAAACATTCTTAATTCTTAATTCTTCATTTTTAATTCTGCTTTTCTCCTGCTCTGTCAATAAACAAATATCCAAACAGGCCAATGCCATTTTATTAAAAGACACTGCCATCAGCACCGGCCATATCGGCATCAGCATTTACGAACCGGCCACAGGCAAGTACTGGTACAATTACAATGCATCCCATTATTTTATACCGGCAAGTAATACCAAGTTGTTTACACTGTATGCAGGAATGAAATATTTGGGGGATAGTTTAGTGGGATTGAGGTACAAAGATTTGGAAGATACAATAATAATTTATCCAACTGCAGACCCAACTCTTTTACACCCTGATTTTTTAAGACAACCAGTATTCGACTTATTGGCCAGCAAGAGATATTTCAATTTCCGTTCCCAATACTTTACGGATAAGCTTGGCAAAGGATGGGCATGGAATGATTACCAAGAACAATATATGACGCAAAGGAGTGAATTTCCCATTTATGGAAATTTGATCAGAATATACATTTCAAATTCAGGTTATAAAACAATTCCTAAGAATATATATGTAAATGATAAAAGTATTGAAAAATATAGCGACAGTTTGGGATATACTGCTTTTAGAGATTGGAAAGAAAATAGAATATTATTATTGTCAGGGTCTTCATCATATGCAAAAAATGGTGTCTTAAAAATTCCTATTGATGCCGGCATTTATGATATGCCCCGTTTCCTTATGGATACTTTACATAATAATCTGGTTTTTGGGGGCAATGAAGATTTTAAAAATAATGACCCGAGATTGTCAATCATCCACTCCCAACCGACCGACTCCCTCTTCAAACCCATGATGCACCGCAGCGATAACTTTTTTGCCGAGCAAACCCTCTTAATGGCAAGTAATGAACACCTGGGTTATATGAGCGACGAAGCCATTATTGACACGATCTTGAAATCAGATTTGAAAGACATTCCCCAGCGCCCAAAATGGGTGGATGGCAGCGGCCTCAGCAGGTACAATTTATTTACGCCACAGTCGTTTGTATATGTGCTGAATAAGATGAAAAATGAGTTCGGTTTGGAGCGGCTGAAGGTAATTTTACCCACCGGAAACGAGGGAACCCTGAAAAATTACTACGTAAAAGAGACAGGTTTTATTTATGCCAAAACCGGCACCCTTAGTAATAACTGTGCCTTAAGCGGTTTTTTGGTAACAAAGAAGGGGAAACTGCTTATTTTTTCTATCTTAGCCAATAATTATATTACCGGGGCAGCCCCCGTCAGGCGTGCAGCAGAGCGATTTTTGGAAAATATCCGAGAAAAAAATTAAAAATCTTAGCGTCATCAGGCAACACTTGCAAACAACACAGTATCTCTATAATATCTGAAACCTTAGAAAACCAAATTCACCAACCAAAAAAATCGTTTGTTATGAAAAAATTATTTACGCTGTTATTACTTACCCTGGCAGCCTTCACCTTTAAAGCAAGTGCACAATCGGGCAGCACCTGCAATGCCGATTTTACTACACAGTTTCTCAGCAATTACACTGTAAAGTTTATCCCGGTTATTACCGGCGATTCTATTTACAATCATCACTCATGGAATTTTGGCGATGGCGGAAGTTCAACGATTATTACTCCAACTCATACGTATGCGGCAGCAGGAACTTATACAGTGCAGCATATTTTAAAAGTTACCAATCCCAATGGAGTAATTGTTTGCCGTGATACAGTTTATAAAACTGTAATTATACAGGGCGACTGTAACCTGCAGGTAAATTTTACCTGGCATGCCGATTCGCTGGTATGGAACAAAATACATTTCACCAATACTTCCATCCCATTAGATCCATCCGATTCAACCAAATGGACATTTGGAGATGGCACTTCTTCTCTTGATGCAAACCCTGTACATACTTATGCTAATGCAGGAACATATACCGTTTGTCTGACAGTAAAGAAAAATAATTCTCCTCCGGGCACTCCACAGTGTGTAAGATATATCTGCAAAACAGTAATCGTATCTGAACCCTGTAACCTGGTGGTTAATTTTAGCTGGGCTACCACATCAGCCACCAATCCTTTGGTAATACATTTTAATAATTTATCTGTACCATTATCATTAACAGATTCTGTAAAATGGACATTTGGCGACGGCACTTCATCTTTCGATGTTAATCCAACACACACTTATGCCCAGCCCGGCACTTACACAGTTTGCTTAACAGTAAAGAAAAACAACAATGCTGCCGGTATTGCTCCATGTATAAGATATATCTGCAAGCAGGTAACAGTGTTTGGGCCATGTAACCTTGTAGTAAGCTATACATGGAATGCAGACAGCGCAAACAATAAAAAAATATATTTCCATAACACTTCAACACCATCTGCACCAACCGATTCTTTATTCTGGAATTTTGGAGACGGAAGTACATTAAGCGGATTGCAGGTTATTCCTTCAATTGCCAACCCTGTTCATATTTACAATGTTGCAGGTACTTACGTGGTTTGTTTGAAAGTGAAGAAAAACCTTAACAGCATTGGGGGTACGCCTTGTGTAAGAGATAAATGTTATACCATAGTAATAAATGAACCTTGTACACTGGTGGCAAACTTTACCTGGACTTCAACTGCTGCCAACCCTTTAACTGTTGCTTTTACAAATATAAGTGCACCATTGGCTTCAACCGATTCAGTTAAATGGACTTTTGGTGATGGCACAAGTTCCAATGCAGTTAATCCTGTTCATACTTACACTGCTGCTGGCACTTACACTGTTTGTTTAAGGGTTCAAAAAAGAAATGCAAACGGCGGGTTGTCAAATTGTGTTAAGGAAATTTGTAAAACAATTACAGTTCCTTCTGCCTGTAATATTCCGGTAAACTGGAGCTGGCATGCTGATTCTGTAAACAAAAGAAAAATTTACTTTACCAACCAGACCATAACTCCGACAGCATCGGCAACAGCCCAGTGGTTTTTTGGTGACGGATCATCTGCTACTTCATGGAATGCAGTACATGAATATGCACAGCCCGGAAGATACTATGTTTGTCTTCGAGTAGAGTTCGGACCTAATTGTGTAAAGTACAAATGTGATTCTATTACAGTGCTTGCTACAACACCACCATGTAACGAACAAAGTAATTTTACTTACGTTAAATCGCCTGCCAATAGTCAGCTTTACACATTTACACCAGTGTTTCAAAGCCCTGCTGCAACTTATATCTGGACCTTTGGTGATGGCACAAGCAGCAATGCAATGATTGCTACTCACCTGTATGCTTTACCAGGCACTTATACAGTTTGCCTCACTGTAGTTCGCAGCAACACCTGTGCAAGCACTACCTGCAAAACAATTGTTGTTGCAGCCCAGCTTAATTGCGATAGTATTCATGTTACTTATACTTATCAGAAAGATCCGTTTGTACCCAACAAAGTTTATTTCTATGCCATCAGTAACTTTCCGATACTTGACCAAACATGGACAATAAAAAAACTGCCTATCAACAGTTCAACCAACCCGGTAATACTACATCAAAACAATCCGGTCTATGTTTTCCCCGATACTGGTTATTACCAGGTTTGTTTAAGGGCAATTACATTGGGCGGCTGCATAAAAGAATATTGCAACACCATTCACATTGAACGTGTGGGCGGCGGAACAACACAATGTACTCTGCAGGCTTATCCCAATCCTGCCACATCGCAGGTGAGTGTGAATGTAACACTTGGGGCACCGCAAATGATACATGTTTACATTTACAACACGTTAAACATTTTGGTTAAAGAAAAACACCAGCAGGGATTTACTGGTAACAATGTTGTAACAGTTCCTGTGGGTGATTTAACCCCTGGCCAGTACACCATGAAGGTGATACACGGAAATGATATTTGCTACGCTCATTTCCAGAAAATATAATGAAGAGTTAGAGTGTAATAATATAGTAAGCATGAAAAAGCCCTGTAATGAAAGTTGCAGGGCTTCTTCTTTTACAAAAATATTATCTGCCAAAAATTTTATCCAGTTCATCTTTTTTAAACTCCATGTAAGTTGGTTTACCATTGGGAGTAATATTGGGTGCAGCAGCATTAAACAAATCGTCCAGCAAAACTTTCATTTCTTTATCAGTAAGCGAAGTGCCGGCTTTAACCGATTGCTGCAATGCCAGCGAACGCAGGAGTTTCTCCCTTTTGCTGAATTTTAAATCGTTGCTGAAATGTTTGTACTGTTCCAGCATTTTTTCAATGGCATTTTTTTCACTCACAGAGCCCTGTGGGTTTCCCTGATCAATATCAGCCGGTGTGCCCTGGATGACAAATGTATTATTACCAAAAGGTTCTAATAAATAACCAAGCTGGTTTAAGTCGGGCAGCAGTTCATTCAGCAAAACTGCATCTGCCGCTGCCAACTCCATAGTAGCAGGAAATAAACTTCGCTGCGTTGCAATCGGTTTTCCGTCAACCGCATTTATGAAACGTTCATATAAAATACGCTCATGTGCATTTTGCTGGTGAACGAGTAAATAACCTCTGTCGTTTTGAATAACAATGTAAGTATTGTGCAGTTGAAATAGATTGTCAGTCGTTGGTCGTTGGCTGCTGGTCGTATGTAAAGTCTGTTGTGGTTTAGCGATTCCCCCGGTAGTAATCGGCAAACTATCATCGGTCAATTTTTTCCCCGGTTCATAAAAATCTTTCCCCGCAGGGGTCTGCGACCAGTGTTTGAGTTCACTTTTGTTTTCAATAAAATGTGCCTGATTTTTTTGGGTAAATGTTTTGTATAAAGAAGACGACGAAGCAGATGATTTGTTTTGTTCTGTAAATGGTTTGCTTACAGCATCGAGGTGTTGAATAGAGGAATCCAGTTCAAAATCGAGTGTGGGAGTTATGCTGAACTGGGCCAGTGCATGTTTTACTGCACTCTGCACAAAAGCATACACAATTTTTTCATCTTCAAATTTTATTTCCTGCTTGGTAGGGTGCACATTAATATCCAGTTGCGATGGGTCAAGGTCAATAAACAAAGTGTACATCGGAAAACTGTCTTTGGCAATCATTTCATTAAAAGCATTCATCACCGCATGATTCAGGTAAGCGCTTTTAATAAACCGGTTGTTTACAAAGAAGTATTGATCGCCCCTTGTTTTTTTTGCAGTTTCTGGTTTTCCCACAAACCCGTAGATATTCATGTAATCAGTTTCTTCCTGAACACTTACCAATCTGGCGCTGTAATTATTTCCCAGTATCTGCACAATGCGCTGCTTTAGGGTTCCTTTTTCCAGATGAAAAACCTGCTGGCCGTTTGAAGAAAGTGAAAAAAAAATTTCAGGAAAAGCCATGGCCACTCTTATAAACTCATCTACAATATGACGCAGTTCGGCTGCATTGCTTTTTAAAAAATTTCTCCGTGCCGGCACATTAAAAAAAAGATTCTTCATGGCAATGCTTGTGCCAACAGGCGCTGCAACAGGTTCCTGTTTTTTAACAATGCTGTTTTCTATTTCGATGTAAATACCCGTTTCATCTTCTTCTCTTTTTGTTTTTAATTCCACCTGTGCCACAGCAGCAATACTTGCCAGTGCTTCGCCCCTGAAGCCCATTGTTTTTATCCGAAACAAATCTTCGATGTCTTTTATTTTGGAAGTAGCATGGCGTTCAAAAGCCATTCGGGCATCTGTTTCACTCATGCCTTTGCCATTGTCAATAACCTGTATCAATGATTTGCCTGCATCATTCACCAGCAATTTAATTTCTGTTGCGCCTGCATCTACCGCATTTTCCAGCAGTTCCTTTACGGCGCTTGCCGGCCGCTGAATAACTTCGCCGGCAGCAATCTGGTTGGCAATGTTATCGGGTAATAATTGAATGATATCGGGCAAAATATTTCCTTTCTTTTTAATTAGGTAAAATTACAATGATTTGCAGATTGATTAGTCCCAGATATTTGAGAAGCTTACTTCGGCAGCACAATCTTGCTCAAATATAAATTTATGTGTGGCAGGGTTGATGGCAACGGGTTCGTAAGTTCCGTTTACCAGTTCGTACAATTCTGTTTTATTAAACTGTGGGTCGGCAAGCAGGTAATATTTTACACCATTCATTTGGTAAAGCTCCATTTTTTCGCCCCTGTCTTTGGCAGCAGTGGAGGGTGATAAAACTTCTATGACTAATACAGGAGCAAAATCCAGGTATTTCTTTTCTATCTTCTTACACACAACTAAAACATCTGGCTGAACAATTGTATCATCTGCCACTTTCCAGTCCAGCGATGGATAAACTTTGTAATGATTACAATTTACAAGTGCTTCCTCAAACCGCATACTTAAAGTTAAACTTACTCTTTGGTGCTGCGGCACAGGCAAAGGGCTCATGGCATAAGGCACTCCTTCAATTAATTCCCAGCGGCCTTCCCACTGGCAATAATCTTCGTAAGTGTAATGTGGCCTGTATTTTTGGGCTAATGGCATATTGTAAAGGTAAAATTTTTTCACATGCCTTTAATAGAATAAAACAGCAATTATTTACCCGTAATACCTAATTTTATAATCATGATAAAAACAGGAATTATTTTTTTGCTTGCTGTATTAACCGGTTTGGTTACATTTTCTCAAAATAGTAGTGCTGCAAAATGGACCGACAGCGTTTTCAATACTTTAAGTGAAGATGAACGTATTGCACAATTAATGGTGGTTCGCCTGAGTACAATTGATGCTAAAACAAAAACTGTTACATTTTTTGATAAACAGGTAAGTGATTTAATTAAGCAATACAATATAGGGGGCATCTGCATCTTCCAGGGAAGCCCGGTTAAGCAGGCCACTATAATGAATGCTTTGCAGGCCCAGGCAAAAACACCCATAATGATGTGTATTGATGCAGAATGGGGCGTTGGAATGCGGATGACTGACAGTGTGATTGCTTTACCCAGACAAATGATGCTGGGCGCTGTGCAGGATGCAAACATTGCTTACCAGTATGGAAAAATTGTTGGCGAACAATGTAAAAGAATCGGCATACAGGTTAACTATGCGCCGGTGGTGGATATAAACAACAACCCCGACAACCCTGTAATTAACGACCGTAGTTTTGGCGAAGACAAATACAAGGTTGCTTTGTATGGAACACAATACATGAAAGGTATGCAGGATGTTGGCGTAATGGCCTGCGCCAAACATTTTCCGGGCCATGGTGATGTGTCGGTAGATTCTCATTTGGATTTGCCGGTAATAAATAAATCGAGGGCGCAATTAGATTCACTGGAACTGTATCCATTTAGTGAAATTTTTAAGGCAGGCATTGGCAGTGTAATGATTGCTCATTTAAGTATTCCGGCGATAGACAATACACCCAATAAACCTACTTCCATAAGTTATAATAATGTAACCCAACTGATGAGAAATGAAATGGGTTACCAGGGATTAACATTTACCGATGCTCTTGAAATGCAGGGGTTAAAAAAATATTATCCCGATGGAGAAGCATCGGTGCAATCGTTAATTGCCGGCAATGATATGCTTTGCCTGCCCGGCGATGTGCCACTGGCCATTGCAAAAATTAAAGAAGCGATAAAAAACAAAAAGTTAAGCTGGGCCGATATTGAATCGCATTGTAAAAGAGTGCTGATGGCAAAATACCAGTACGGTTTATCCAACCTGCAGCCAATTATTACTGACAATCTTACCAATGACCTTAACAGCAAAGTAAATGACATGAAAAGACTGGTTGCTGAAAATGCATTGACAGTTTTAAAAAAATCTGACGATGCTTTCTTCCCGTTAATTGTTCCAAAAACACCTGAACAAAATAATGTAGTGTATGTAAGCATTGGTATGAGCAACGACAATGCATTTGCCAAAAGAATGCGTACAGATTATAAAGCCGACGTTTTTTATTTTAATTATAAACAGGATGCAACAAGAATTCTCTCAACTGTTGAGCTAATAAAAAAACGGTATAAAAAAATTGTCATTGGAATTCATAATTACAGCCGAACCCCTGCCAACAATTTCGGCATCAGTAAATATGCTGTTGATCTGGTAACGCAACTGCAGCAGCAAACCAATGCCATTACTTTTGTGTTTGGCAACCCTTATGCAATTAAAAACTGGTGCAATGCAAAAAACCTTGTTGCCTGTTATGAAGATGATGATACTATCCAGCACACTGCAATAGATTTATTGCAGGGAAGAATTCCGGCCAAAGGAAAACTGCCGGTAACAGTTTGCGATGAATATAAATTTGGCAGCGGCCTTCTTACTGCAGGTTTTTTTTTGCCCCGTATCAATCCCGATGAAGTGGGGCTTGATCCGGTAAAATTAAATGCCATTGATTCAATTGTTAATGACGCTATAACCAAAGGAGCTGCACCAGGCGGCGTTGTATTGGTTGCAAAAGATGGTAAGATTGCTTATCACAAAGCTTTTGGTAATTACACTTACGATAAAACAGAGCCGGTTCAGTTAGAATCCATTTATGATATGGCTTCGGTTACAAAAATTTGTGCCACCACCATTTCCATCATGAAGTTGTATGATGAAGGAAAGATTGACCTGAAAAAAAAGGTAGGCGATTACCTTCCCTGGGTAAGGGGAACAAACAAAGAAAATTTGCAGGTTGAAAATATTTTACTGCACCAGGCCGGCCTGGTTGCTTACATCCCTTTTTATAAAGAAACTATTGATGCCACAGGAGTTCCGCTCGAAAAATATTATTCTGTTACCCAAAGTGATTCATTTAATATAAGGGTTGCAGCAGATTTATTTATGCGTAATAGCTGGAGGGATACTTTGTACCAGCGAATTTTGCAAAGCCCGTTGGGAGAAACCGGCAAATATATATACAGTGATAATGATTTCATTTTTTTAGGAAAAATTGTAGAAGCAATAAGCGGCCTGCCTTTAAATGAGTATGTAAAAAAAGAATTTTACACGCCATTGGGATTAACAACTGCCGGGTTTAAACCAAGAGAACATTTTGCACTGAACAGGATTGTGCCAACTGAGCAGGAAAAATATTTTCGGTTGCAATTATTGCGTGGCGATGTGCATGACCCCGGCGCTGCCATGTTTGGCGGCGTGGCAGGCCATGCAGGTTTGTTCAGCAATGCTTATGATTTAGCAGTGATTGCACAAATGCTTTTGAATGGAGGCATCTTCAACGGAAAAAAATATTTGAACAAAGAAACCATTGAACTTTTTTCAACGTACCATTCCGGTATCAGCCGGCGTGGCTATGGGTTTGACAAACCTGAAAAAGACAATGCAATAAGGCCGGAACCATACCCCTGCTTATCAGCTTCGCCGCTTGCATTTGGCCATACGGGTTTTACGGGCACCTGTGTATGGGTTGATCCTGCGTATAAGATATCACTGGTTTTTTTAAGCAACCGGGTAAACCCGGATGGCGGCGATAATAAAAAACTACTGAGCATTAATGTGAGGGGTAAAATACAGGAGGCGGTTTATAAAGCCATGGGACTGTAAAAATTAATTTAATCTCAATAATATTTCTTTCAACTCTTCTCTGTTCTTCCAGGGTATTTGGTGGTCGGCGCCATGCAATGTATCGGCAGTAATTGATTTTGCATTTATCATCATCTTTTTTCCGAAGGCGATATTTTCTATCGGCACCCAGGTATCTTTGTCGCCATGAACAAATAAAACATTGCAGGTAATATTTTTAAAATCATCTTTTAAAGGAACCAAATCTTTTTTTAGATAAAGCAGTTCTGTATTGCTTGGGCCAAAGGCGCCGGGCAGGCACCAATACAATGGCCTTACATTCATAATATGCCGCCAGGTTTCTTTTGCTTCTTGGTTTACATCAATGGCGCCGGCAACTATCACTACTGTCTTAAACAAAGCGGAGTTATCAGCAGCTAATTTTGCCACCACCGGCCCGCCCATGCTATGGCCAACTAAAAACATTGGCTTGCTCGTTTTTAATTTCATCAGTACCGGCATTATTATTTTGCATTGCTCCTGCAAATGCATGGCTTTGCCAAAATTGCTGTAACCAAATCCTGGCCTGTCAATTGCTACCATCCTGAATTTTTTTCGCATGTCAGCATCCCACATATACTTCATGTAATGCATCCAGCTTCCGGGGCTGCCATGTACAAAAACCAATGTTGGCAAACTATCGCTGCCGCAAACAGCGTAATGCAAATGCCTGTTATTAATGACAGTGTCATACATTTCTAAAGGCACATTTTTAGATTTAAAAACGCTGTATGCTTTTGAATCACTCCAGCGGCCTTTCATAATAAAACATTGGGCAAGCAGTATCCATACAAACAGGAGAAGTAACGCACTGAATAAGATCTTACGCATATATTTCATCAAACGCAACATTGAAGCATTTAGTTTGTAACGAACTTTAAAAATAAAAGCTACAGTTCCCCTTTAGGGAATAGGGGTAAAAAAACCGGCCCTGAAAGCAGCCGGTATAAATATACGCCATGAAACAAGTTATTTTATTTTCAGTATCCGATAGCTGTCGGATTAAAACTCGTACCTGAGTACAAACTCATGAGCATTGAAACCATTGTCGAAAGTGCTTAGTGGAGTTTTATAAGCATCAAATGAGTAGCCAAGTTTTAATTTATTGTTTATTTTAAAACCTGCCGATACCATAAAGCTTTGTTTTACTTTGGCAGAAAGTCCCCACCATATAAGATTATTATGTTCTACAGTAAAACCTCCCTGGAATTCAAGCGGTGCATTGGGCAAATAAGTTAACAAGAAGTTTGGAATGATGTTGGTTGCGCCATCCACATCCCATTTATATGCACCATGTACATAATAGTGCCTGTATAACATTGCTTCATCGGTTCTGGTTAGGTTACCGCTGTAAAACTGCAGCTTGGATTGCACCAGTTGTGTAACAGATGCACCGAGTGTTAATTTTTTACCTGCATAAGCAATACCAAAGCCTGCATCAAATTTCATTTTATTATCGCTGCCAGCAAGCACTGGATCGGAACCGAGGGCGGCAGAAACTTTATTTTTATCTAATGAATACTGCTGCAGCTTTGTTTCAATGCCCAGAGAAAATTTATCGCCATTGCCAAGTACAATATGCTTGGCAAGGTCCAGGTTAATTCCTCTTCTTGAAGTTGGCCCTGTTACATCATTAAAAAGATAACCTCCAATACCAGCTTTAAATTTTGGCAAATCGAAAGAACCATACAATGCGGCAGTTTTTGGCGAACCGCTGATACCACTCCATTGAGTACGGTAAGTGGCGGCCACAATATTTTTAGCCTGCACACCCGCCATAGCAGGATTATGTAACAAACCCTGCATATCGTAGAAGGAAGATGTTTGCAGTTGCTGGGCAGATGCGTAAGACAAAGTGCCCAGTGATAAAATCAGAACGATTGTTTTTTTCATTTTAATATTTTTATAAAGCTTTTAATAAAGAGTTATCTCAAAACGGTTACGTCTCCTTTTAAAACCTGGGTTTTACCATTGATTAATTTATACGTTATTACATAGTAATAAGTACCGTCCGGAACAGGCTTGCCTTCATAAGTGCCATCCCAGTTGTTGGTATAATTATCACTCTTATAAACCTGGCTGCCATACCTGTTAAAAACTACAGCAATTATCTGGCTGGTACATGCAGAGCCGTTGGTAACAATCCATTTATCATTAATGCCATCGCCATTGGGTGAGAAAGCATTCTTTACACTGAGGCAATAAGGAATAACTGTTACCACTGCATCATCGGTAGAAGTACAGTTGTTATTGTCTTTTACGGTAAGTGTATAAGTGGTGGTTGACGGTGGTTGTACTGATGGTGTGTATGTATTGGCACCGCTGGTAATGCTTGCAGCAGGCGACCATGTTAATGACTGTGGAAAAGCAGCGCCATTACCGTCTAATTGAATTATATCGCCGCTTACAATTGTTTTATCGGGCCCTGCAGTGATAACAGGATTTGGTTTGATATTTATTTTTACAACAGCAGTTTTTACACAGGTATTTAAAGATGCAGTAACAGTGTATGTAGTATTGCTGTTTACAATGGCTACAGGATTGCTGATAGATGAACTGCTTAAACCAGCGGCAGGCGACCATGAGTAAGTATTGGCCGCACTTGTTGCAATCATTTGCACTGGTGCGCCGGCACAAACCAATGTATCATTGTTTACAGTTAAAGTAAGATTGTCGGTAAAGCCTATAGTTACCTGTTTGGTAAGTGTACCGCAGAAAGCATCTTTAATTGTAATTGTTTTTACACCTTGTGTTAAACCAGTAAAGCTGTTAGATGCCTGGAATGGACCACCATTTATGTTGTATGTATAAGGAACAATACCACCAGTTGCATTTACAGTAATTGCGCCTGCAGAAAGATTAGTACAATTTGCATTGGTAATTGCTTCGGTTGAGTTTACATTAATGTTTGCAGGATTACCGTATTCCATGATAGGAGCACCGTTGATATTGGCACCAACTACAAACATTTTGCGGTTGGCCATTGAAATGGAAGCAGGTACTGTTTTTGGAGCAAAGGTCAAAGGAGTAGTCAGTGTACCAGTAGGCCCTAAATCCATAGTCCAGGAAACACCGCCATTAGTGGTTTTATATAAAACACCACCGGGCACAGTTACATAACCATTGTTTGCATCATGCATCAAAATACCATTCAGGTTTCCGCCAGAAAGCAAATCAATATTAGCAGATATATCCACCCAGTTTGCACCGCCATCTGTTGTTTTATAAATACGTCGGTTGTTTGCGCTTGTAAACATATTACCCACTACAAAAACAGTGTTAACATCCAAAGCAAGAATGTCTGAATAAGAAACAGCAGAGTTGGCAAAACCTGCAGGAGAAATATTCACCGCAGGGAAAGGGCTGATATTAGTCCATGTGGCACCAGCATCAGTTGTTTTATAAACAGCGCCTCTGTTGCCGCACATATAACCAACAGTACGGCTGGGGAATTCAACTCCCCTGAAAGTTACAAATTGCTGGGCTTGTGTACCAACGTTACCCAATGGTCCTACTTTTACAGTATCCCAGGTAGCTCCATTATTAAAGGAACGATATACAAATCCAAAACGCTGAAGGGCAACAGGTGAGGTTTGCTGAACACCACATGCCCAAAGGCTATCCGTACCTATAGCAGCCAGGTCGTTAATAGTTGATGTACCGCCATAATTATCTATGAAGACAGGTGTCAGGTTTGTTCCCGTATTTACAGAGCGGTAAATGGTTCCAATATTGGTAGTGAAATAAACTTTATTTACCTGCGGAAAAGTTACTGAAGTAATATTGGCAAACAAACCGGCCAAAGCTCCGTTTGCTTTATCCACCCATGTTTTTCCACCATCTGCAGTTACTGTAATGCTTGAACCACCTGCGGCAATACCATTATTACAATCTGTAAATTCTATATCATTATAGCTGGCACTAATTGGAACTGTTGTATAATTACTTTGCCATGCTGAGCCGGCAGTAGAATCACCAACAACTCCATTTTGGCCAAGAGCTAATAACCTTCCATTCGGAGCAAAATCAATTGCCGGTGCACCAGCCACAGGGCTCCAATTAAGGTTTTGTGGGTAAACACTACGTTGAATCCAGTTGCGGCCTGTATCAACGGAAGTCCACAAAAAGCCAGGGTTAAAATTGGTATTAAATGATCCAACCACCAGTGTACCCGAGGTATTACGAATCATGTGGTAAGGATTAGAAGCTAATAATACTTGTACCGGTGGAATTGCAGGGCCTGCCTGAGGGCCACCAGTTGGTGGGAAAGGAAAATTAAGTACTTCATACTTCCCTTTTTCATATACACCAGTTGCATTTATATTTAATGTGCTGTCATTTTTTCCTGTACGCACCCGTACCACTGTATTATTATTGAACGACATTATCACTACCATCGTATCATTAATAATATTCATGGCACGATAAGTTTGTGCTGCTGGTGTCAGGTTACCAAAACCGGTGGTACAGGTAACTGTATTTGTATTTATACCTGAATAGCCAATACGTTCTTTACTGATAGAATAATCTGTTATTACCCCTTTATTAAATTTCCATAACAGGGCAGCAGTGTGTGCGCCTGTTGTTAAAGTACCTGTACTTGGTAAACAGGTTGCTGCAACTGCATTTTGGCTAACCCCTGGAAATAAAGGGCTCCCCTGACCACAGATATAACCAGTGGAATCATTAATAAACTGAATACTGTAAATTTCTTTGGCTTTGGCATTAACCGGGTACAATACCGAAGCAATATTCGGATTATTGATATAACCAACACGGGTTACACCATTTACCGAAGGAGCAGCAAGAGAATCCCAGGTTGTACCACCATTACGGGTGAAATAGAGTTTCGGCAATGAATCCGGGGTATTGAACTGGCCGCCGATATATCCGGTATCTTTATTGATAAACCAGCAGGTATTGATGTTCTTGGAATTGGCAAAAAGCGGTGTAGTTACAAAACTCCAGTTATCACCACCATCGGTTGTTTTTGCCATAGCACCTGAACTGCCTACTGCATAGGCTATGGTTGAAGTAACATAATGCACATCACTAAAAGAGGGCTTATTCACAAATCCCAATGGATTTACAAAAGTAAAGGGTCCATAAGCCCAGTTTTTGCCGCCGTCCGTGCTTTTGGCAATACTGCCATCGCTGCCAACTGCTATTACATTGTTATTATCAAAATAATCTACATCCAGCACAGTAAATCCAAATTGCTTCGGATTGCTGAACCGCCAGTTGGTAGTATTATAGAATCCCTGGCCTGAAGCCATGTTGGTAGCAAACAAAAACACAATTGCCAGTAAGCAATACAGTTTTTTGTTTTGGTAAATGCTGCTCATTTAGTAGAGTTTTAATTTTTGGTAATAAATGTGAGTGCAAGAATAATTAGGGTTGAAGGACTTGTTTGTAGAATTAATTCTACTCACCTTTATTGTAGGAAACCGGAATTTAGCAGTATCAAAAATTATATGACTGTACGTTTGCCACATACTTTACTTGTTTTCCTGCTGGTACTTTTTTCCTGTTCACTTAAAGCACAGAATAAATCAAACAGGGGGAAAGAATTTTGGCTGGGTTACAGTTTCAGCTCCAATTTCTTTCCACATCCCGGGCTTTCTGACCCTGTAAACCAACAGGAACTGTCTTTGTATATCAGTACTGTTCAGGCTGCAAATGTTACTGTAAGCATCAATGGAACATCCTGGACCCAAACCCTTTCTATTCCAGCTAATACAGCCGATGCTACCATTATTGTTCCGAAAGTGGGAGCAGATGATGCAAGGATACTGGGAGACGGACTTTCAAATAAAGCCATACATATAGTAAGCGATGTTCCGGTTGCAGTATATGCTCATCAATATGATGCGATGTATTCTGCAGCTACCATGCTGATGCCATCCGAAACCTGGGGTTATCTTTATTATTCGGTAAATTATTATCAAACGCAAGGTCGTTCCGATCCGCCATTTACTATAAGTAGTCAGGCTGTTAATTTCCCGGATTGGTATTGCTGGTTTTACATTGTGGCAAAAGATGATAACACAAGGGTATTAATTACGCCATCTGACAGTTGTAAAAATGGATGGCTTCCTGGCCAAACTTATACAGTAAATCTAAACAAAGGAGAAATCTATACGGTTTTTGGAAAAGCAAATTTTGCACTTGGGTTCTACAGCGATACGGTTAATTCCAGTAAAGATTTAACAGGTAGTAAAATTTTATCGATAGCTGGCGCAGATGGCAACTGTCATCCGGTTGCCCTTTTTTCAGGAACAGGCGGAATGCATGTGTGCCAAAAGGAAGGAGGAGAAGCGGTGCAGCAGCAGGTATTTCCTGCACAGGCCTGGGGTACCCGTTATCTTACGCATCATACACTCAGCAGTTTTACAGGCAACATCAATGAAACATTCAGAAATTATTACCGGGTGTGTGTAAAAGACCCTGCCACAGTTGTAAAACGTAATGGAGTAGTTATGACGGGACTAATCCGGAATTTTTTCTATCAATATTTAGATTCAACAGGTGGTGATTATATTGAAGCTGACAAACCTGTACTGGTGTCGCAATACACACCCAACAGGGCACAATGCTGGATGACTATCACACCGGCGCAAACGGCCATCGGAGATCCCGAAATGTTTTACCTCAGCCCCATTGAACAGGGCCAGAAGTCGGTAATTTTTTATATCAGCTCTTTAAATTTGATTTCAAAATCTTATGTCAATATTATTATTCCAACAGCAGGAATTAGCTCCATGTTGCTGGACGGTGCAGCAGTACCTGCTTCGAAAATAAAGGTACATCCCAATAACCCGGCTTATTCTGTAGCTATTGCAGACCTGTCTGGCTCGATGGATATGCAGCATACAATAACCAGCGACTCTGCATTTACTGCAACAGTATATGGACTGGGTGCTTATGAAAGTTATGGATACAATATTGGTTGCAATATTAATAACCTTGATATCAAGAGTGAAATAAAAAATGTTTTCGGTATTTCTAGTGAACCTGATACTGTTACCTGTCCTCAAACACCATTCAGGCTTTATGCAAAAATTGGTTACAGGCTTACAAATATTAATTGGAAATTCAGCCAGGTTCCCGGGTTAACTCCCAATGCTGATTCAATTATTGCCAATCCCATTCCCATTGATTCTCCTATAATTAATGGAAGAAAATATTATACCTACACCGTTCAGCAGAACCTGACTTTTGCCAGTGCAGGCACCTATAAAATTCCTTTCAGTTATACTAATCCTAATATTGATGCCTGTAACAATACGCAAACCGATACAATTGTAGTAGTGGTGCAGCAGGGCCCACAGGCTAATTTCAGTTTTACAAATCCCGTTTGTTTAAAAGATACCATGTACTTTACCGGCACATCTAATAACAATGGGTTTACCATTTATGATTACTTATGGGATTTTCCGGATGCAACTACTCAAAACACCATCAATGCAAAAAAGAAATTTGCCACACCAGGAGCACAGAGTGTTCGATACCGCATTTTTGCAACCAATGGATGCGTTGGCGATACAACCAAGACAATAACAATTAACCCAAACCCGTTTGCAAACTTTGGCGTAACCACTCCAATTTGTTCAACCGATTCGGTTCGGATAACAGACACCTCTTCAATTTCCAGCGGTTCAATTTCCAGCTGGCAATATAATTTTGGCGATGGCAATACATTGACAAGAACTGTAAACACTCCATTTTATCATGCATATAGTTTACCGGGCATTTACACAATTAAATTAATAACTTCTTCAAACAGCAGTTGCAAAAGCGATACTGCTTACCGCACAGTTACAATCAATGCAACGCCACTGGCAAAATTTGGGTACGACAGAAATATTTGCGCCGGTGATTCTATCCGTATTACCGACACATCTTCCATTACAATTGGCAACATTACCAGCTGGCAATATAATTTTGGCGATGGCAATACACTGACAAGAAATACCAACACTGCATTCTATCATCAATATACCACTGCAGGTTCATTTATTGTTAGTTTGGTAACCACATCAAACCTCGGCTGCAAAAGTGATACTTTCAGAAGAACAGTGATAGTTGCTAATAAACCAACCGCCACTATATCTGTTACTGGCCGGCCATGTGTTGACAGTACTTTTATTTTTACTTCATCTTACACCAATGCCACCAATACCACCTGGCGCTGGAATTTTGGTGATGGAAATATATTAAATACAACATCGGGCAATACAACAACTCATTTATACAGCCTGCCACAAATAAATATCACAGTAAAACATGTAGTTGATATTGGCCAGGGCTGTGTGAGTGATACCGCTTTTACAACCATCCCGCTGATAAATCTAAATCCGTCTGCATCCTTTACAGTAAAAAAAGATACTGTTTGCGAAAACAAACCCGTTTTGTTTACATCGGCCCTTACTGGCGTAAATCTGTGGACATGGAATTTTGGTAATGGTACAGGTTCTTCTGCGCCACCGTTTACAAGAACTTACGCAACTGCAGGTAATTATAATATCAGATTAATTGTGCATGATAATAATGGCTGTGGTTCGGCAACTGCTACCGACATACTGATTGTAAATCCTCAGCCGGTTGTAAATGCAGGAACGGATAAACTTATTCAAACCGGCACTTCGGTAATTTTAAATGCAACGGTTACACCAGCATTGCTGTACAATTATTTGTGGACACCTTCCGCTGGACTAAGTGCAGCCAATATTTTGCAACCAACAGCTTCGCCAACTGTTACCACCACTTACCTGTTGCAGGCAGAAGACCCTGCTTCGCACTGTGCAGCAAGTGATGATATTGTGGTAAGTGTAATTTCAAAACTGTATATACCCAATGCATTTACGCCGAATGGCGATGGCAAAAATGACAGGTGGAATATACCGGGCATGCCGATTTATCCCGATGCCATTGTAACAATATTTAACAGGTACGGCCAAAAAATACTGGAAAGATCCAATTACGCATCCAATCCGTGGGATGGTACTTATAAAGGGGCAAAGCAGCCAATGGGCGCCTATATTTATGTTATAGCATTGAACGATGCAAAAAAACAATTCTTTAAAGGAACAGTTACAATAATTGAATAACTGGTTTGCACAGAATAAATTCTACAATAGGAAATAATAAAAGATGGACATTAGCATAGAAAATAAAAGCCCGGTTCAAACAGAAAAGACGATGCAGCCAAGAATTTTAATAGCAGATGACCATAGTATGATCAGAAAAGGATTGAAACTGCACATGCAGCTTACGCTTGGTTATAAGGATATTCAAGAGGTGGCCACCTGCAATGAACTGATGATGGAGCTGGTAAAAAACAAATACACTCACCTTGTACTGGATATTATTTTATCGGACGGAAGTACACTTGAAGTTATCCCAAATATCCGCAGGGTTTACCCCGATTTAAAAATTCTTGTTTTTTCGATGCAACCGGCAGAAATATATGGCGAACAAGTGGTATAAAAAGTACGGATATAAAATCATCTGCTACCACTGCCGATAGCTTGTATAACAGAGGATTTACTGCTGTGGGGTGGGATGTGGAGTGGCATTACAAT
>JANNAM010000031.1:0-9783 GCA_031384415.1 Bacteroidota bacterium | reverse complement strand
ACCAGTTTTCCGTCCTGGGTAAGCATCTTCACTGTTTCTTTTTTCTGGGGTTTGTTTCCTCCGGTATATTTTAATACAGTAAGAGAAGAGAGAACAGCAGCGCCCCAAAGCAGAAATTTTTTACGGGTGCTGGGTTTGGTTTCTTGTTCCATATTTTTTTATTTCTGTTTGATTGATGGCACAAATTATAGAGAGATTATTCCTTAATTTGTAACCAGCATCAGCAGGCTTTGTGATTATAGTCATGGCCTCAATAAGCATGGTAAATAAAAAGCCGGTCTTCATTGCTGAAGGCCGGCTTTCATAATTGGTAAAGAACTTTTATTTTTTAAATGTTCTCATAAAGTTTACTAAGCTCCATCTTTCATCTGCTTCGGGCATTTTCTTTTTAAAACCAGGCATATCTTCACGGCCTTCGCTTAATTTATAAAAAAGGGCGCCATCTGGCTGAGACTGAAAATCTGCTTTTGAAAAATCGCCGGGTTCGGTTTTTAACTGTGCAGCTTTTGAACCATCGCCCAGGCCCTTTGCACCATGACATGATTTGCAATGGGTATTCCACAAAGCCTTACCATCGGCAATGGTACTGGCGCTGGAAGGATTGGCATTCTTCATGGTTTTATAATTGTCAGGAACAGGCCAGGGTTTTTTGTCTGAATTATTTATTACAGTAAAACTGATGCAGGTTAACCCTATAACTACTGTGAGCATAATAATAATTTGTTTCATGATGATGTGTTGTTTAAAAGTTTTTAATCTGTTTTATTTTGATACAGTAAAATTAACCGCACCTGCTAAAATGTAAACTGACGATGGCAGGCAGGCGGTATGATTCTAATCAGTAGCCGGTAATGGGTAATTTGCCAAATTTTTTGTTGAATTAACTGCTATTCTTTCAGATAAAATGAAATATCGGTTTCAGTATTCGTCATATCAACCAGCACCGGCGGCTTTTTTCCGTCAAAAACAAATAAGCCGTGGGTATCGGTCTTTTTATCAAGATTGATGCACTCGCTGGTTTTATCTTTTTTTATAAATAATAGAAACCTGTATTTATCTGCTTCCAAAATTTTTAGCGCTGGCCAGTTAAGTTTAATCACTTTTCTGGCTGTTAACATCTGGTAAAAATATTCATGTATAGTACTTTCGTAAAACATGGAACCGGCCACGGCTTTTATTTTAATTAGCTGAACAGAATCGGGCTGGTAAAAAACTGCCGAGGGATAATCAATCAATAATGTATCCTGGAAGCTGCTGGGCGGCTTGATAAAAGTTTTTGCTGCTGCCGCTGTGTTAGCAGGGCTGGCATGTTCTCTTTTTGAAGCTGCATTATTATTGCAGCAAATAATGGCAAAAGGCAAAAAGGCCGAAAAAATAATTGCATCGATATAGCCCTTAAGTATTTTCATTTGTATCTGTCATATAAAATATTCAACAGCCGGTTTTTCTTTGCTGGTTAAAATCAAAGAACCCCGGATAAAATCCAGAGTGCTTTAATTTTAAACGACTCATGTACGTTACTGCTATTTACGCTTTTAATAATTCCACAATCTTGTAATATTAAATCCTATCAAAAAATTGCCACCTTTCACTTTTGTGCCGTCAAAATCGGTGTATGCAAAGGGACTGTTTTTGTTGTATAAATTATTTTGTTGCGGACTCAGATTAAAATAATTGCTGAAAAAGAATTGAAACGAGTGACTGCTGGTGGTCATCTCAATGCCAAACGATAAATTTGGATTGGGGTTGCTGGTAGCATGTTTTGTAATTGCCTGGTCGTAGTTAATCATTAAAGCAGAAACTGCAGTTATTTTGTACCTGGCCGAAAATGCAATGGCAAAATGGTCAAATTTCATTTCCCTGAACTTTGTTTGGCCGGTACTGTCGTTTTTAGTGTAATAGCCGTTTACAAAATTCTGGTGCGATACACTTGGTGCCACCTGAACTGTAAGCTTGCTGGTAAGTTTTCTTGCAATAAGCAACTGGTTAAAGTAAGACAGTTTTTGCGACCTGTATTTAAAAATAGCATGCCCGGGATCCTTCCTTGTGTCGTATGCTGCATTTGTATAAAAGCTAACACTTACAGGGTATTTGCCCGGAGTTTGTGTTATTAGTGCATATTTTGCATTTACATCCAGCAGCATATTTCTTTTGGTGAGGCCAACGCCCAGGTTAAGTTTATTGATGGGTACATAACTTACACCAAGCCTGATATTGGAAGGTGCAAAAAATCCCCAAAAATCTTCATAGCCTTTTTTAACCGTTCCAAAGCGGTGCATGATATCCATTTCCATCGTTCCTTTAATGGGCACCATTGTGGTCTGGTTATCTGTTATCCAAACACTCTGAAAGGTATTTTTAACCGACTTTGCTTTTCCCGGTATGGCAGTCTCTTCAACCACTGCTGTACTATCCTGGGCAAATAAATTTACCTGGAATAAAAGCATACCGGCTGCCAGCAATACAAAAAATGCATGGCGGCGGGTTGCTGTATCTATTTTTAGTTTCATTTTATTAATTTTTAAGGTCACTTAATTATTTGGAGCACCATTTCTAATCCAGTCGTAAATTTTTTGTCTGTCAGTTGCAGATGGAATGTATTCTTTCATGTCACCGTTTATCTTTATATAGATAATGCTTTGTTTAGGGATAAGGGTGTTTACAAATCCGCCGTTGGCAATTTGCTCAAAGGCTAAAGCTGTGGTCATGTAAGGTTTGTGTGCCCCCGAAACGTGGCAACCCGATAAGGCACATTTGGTATTTACCATGGGCGCAATATCATTTTTAAAACTCACTGCCAGTGGTGGTGCATCGGGGTCAACTGCTGCATCAGGCAGGATAATATCTTTGTAGCATCCGGTTAGCCCGAAGCCCATCATAAAAATGATACCTGCATATATTATTAGCTGTTTCATTGTAATGCGTTTTTGGTTGGTTACTTATTGTTGAAATTCATGTTGCATTCAATATCTATTTTGTCTGAAATGCTGGTGCTTACAATTCCGTAATCCCTGCAGTTAAACTGGAATTTTAATTGCAGCCCAAATACTGAGTAAGTAGAAACATACGCCTGCGGAATGTATTTTAATTTACCAACGATAGACTTTGTAAGCGGTGCTGCTAATTTACCTTTCCATGTAAGGTCGAATGTTACAAAATAATCGTTGCTCAACGGGTCAAATTCTACCTTGGTAGATTTAATTCTTGCAAGGTTTGTATCAGACAGGTTGTATTGCCCACCAATGATTTTAATAGTACCCAGGCTTCCAACGTTACAGCCGGTATCCCGTCCGGGCTCGCCGGTGTTTGATGTGTTCATTTGAACATATCCGTTCAGATAAATTTTTGAAGGATCGCTTTCATAAAATGCCCATGAAGAATCTTTTAACGGCTGACCCACCGCAGGATAGTAAATCATTTTGGCGGGGGTAACTTCATGAATTCCAAACTGGTTAAAACGACCGGTAAGCAAACCTGCAGCCCCAACATAGTTGGTTGACCACAAAACGCTTGAGTGGGCCTTGTCTAATTTCCATTGTGATGTGTCTCCTGTTGTCATTGTTCCTGGGCGGTGAATATGTGTGCCACGGGTAATTACCACGCCTGAAGAGGCTGGTGCCGGAGGCAATGAATTGTCGTGGGTGCAGCTCACAATATATCCCAGTCCGCTTATAAGTGTTACAAGTATCAGCGGTATCTTGTTAATAAAGGTTCTCATAAAAAATAATTTATTTGAGTGATTAAAATTGTGGTGTAAAACTATTCTGAGAAAAATTGGTGAACCCTAACTCTTGTCAAGCCAGTAAATGACCTTTGTCATGTTATTGACAAATAAAAAAAATGCAGGTACTGTTTGTAAATAATAAAAATGGATAAAGAAGAATAATTTTTGCAGTGGCGAAAGCAGGGAAAAAATGCAGCACTATCAGTTGCGCTTTCTTTTTAAAAAAGAAAACAGCAGGTAAATAAGGGTAACAAAAACCACGCTGGCAAGGTTTATCAAAATGCTGCTGGTATAAATAGACATATCATTTTTTACAATGCTCCTGTCGGCAGATTGAAAAAAATGAAGCAACAAATCCCTCACCAGAAAAAAGAAGAAGACAAAACTGTGTAATAAACTTAACAATGGTTTTTTACGCAGGGGCGGCAGCAGAAACAGCATTGAAAGAAGCCCCCAGATTTTTAAATACGGATTTTCCGTTAACGATTTTATATGTTCAAAAGAATAATCAGGGTATAAATTTTTTAATTGAAAGCCTAAGTATAAAATTCCAACCAGTGCATAAGCCAAAGGCAATAGCCAAACCAGGTTTATTTTTATTACCCCCTTTTTTTGCAATGCTTCTCCCAAATAAGTAACCATTAAATATACCAGTGGATATGCAGCAAAAAATGCCATTAATTGCAATTGCTCAAGGTAAATAAATAAACTATTGTCCATTTAAAAATTCTTACAGGGAGGTTAAATAAAATAACCCTTGCTAAAATTACACAACAATTGACAGCTTTACTGTAAGCTTTTAAAATGGCTCATTCATAAAAAAGTAAAATGGTTTTAAAAGATAGCTGGCTTAAACCCACAGTTTCTTTAAATTTGCAGCCGTTTCAATCAAACAAGCCAATATGTTCAATTCGTTAAGTGAAAAATTAGAAACCGCCTTTAAAAATATAAAAGGCCAGGGCCGTATTACCGACCTCAACATTGCTAACACAGTTAAAGACATCCGCCGGGCTTTGGTGGATGCCGATGTGAATTATAAAATTGCCAAAGAGTTTACCGATAAGATAAAAGAAAAAGCAATTGGCTCTAAAGTGTTGCTGGCCGTTAATCCCGGGCAGCAAATGGTAAAAATTGTGCAGGATGAACTGACAGAATTAATGGGCGGCAGCGAAAGTGAGTTTAACATCAGTGGTAATCCGGCCATTATTTTAATTGCAGGCCTTCAGGGTAGTGGTAAAACAACTTTCAGCGGCAAGCTTGCCAATTATCTTAAAACAAAAAAAGGAAAATCGCCTTTATTGGTTGCCTGCGATATTTACCGCCCTGCGGCCATAGACCAGCTGGAAGTGCTTGGCGGACAAATTGGTGTGGATGTTTACAGCGAAAGAGATAATAAAGATGCCGTAAGCATTGCACAAAATGCCATTAAAGAAGCCAGATCAAAAAACAAAAATGTAATTATCATTGATACAGCCGGCCGCCTGGCGGTAGATGAAGTGATGATGACTGAAGTAGCCAATGTGAAGAATGCTGTTAATCCGCAGGAGATATTATTTGTTGTTGATAGTATGACTGGCCAGGATGCGGTGAACACTGCAGCCGCCTTTAATGAACGTTTAGATTTCAGCGGTGTGGTACTCACCAAATTAGACGGCGATACAAGAGGCGGTGCAGCACTCTCTATTAAATACACTGTAAATAAACCCATCAAGTTTGCCAGCAATGGCGAAAAAATGGATACGCTGGATGTGTTTTACCCCGAGCGTATGGCACAGCGTGTCTTGGGCATGGGCGATATTGTGAGCCTTGTAGAAAAAGCACAGGAACAATTTGACGAAGCTGAAGCAAAAAAATTAGAAAAGAAAATCCGCAAAAACCAGTTCGACTTCGAAGATTTTAAAACCCAGATTCAGCAAATAAAGAAAATGGGTAACCTGAAAGACCTGATGGGAATGATACCCGGCGTAGGCAAACAAATAAAAGATGTGGACGTAAATGACGATTCTTTTAAAGGGATAGAAGCCATGATTAACAGCATGACCCTTGCCGAACGCCGCAATCCCGACCTGATAAACCCCAGCCGCAAAATACGCATTGCCAAAGGCGCCGGCAAAGACCTTAACGAACTCAATGCCTTTTTAAAACAGTTTGAGCAAATGAAAAGCATGATGAAGACCATGAGCAAAATGCCGGCCGGCCGGATGCCACAAATGGGCAGAAAGTAGCAAGCCGTTTGCAAACAAATTGTAAAGCTTATTCAAATATTTGGCTGTTTACTGCTGCCTTGTTATCTTCGTTTTCCTTTTTTAAGGAGAAACCCTATTCAATAACAACCAAAAATTTCTATTTTATGGCTGTAAAAATGAGACTGCAAAGGCATGGCTCAAAAAAACGCCCGTTCTACTTCGTTGTAGTAGCAGATGGCAGAAGCCCACGTGATGGTAAATTCATCCAAAAATTAGGTACGTACAATCCACTGACCGTTCCGGCCACAATCCAGATCGACCGTCAGAAAGCATTGGACTGGCTGCAAAAAGGTGCTCAACCCACCGATACTGTACGCCGCATCCTTTCTTTCAAAGGAGTGTTGTTCCTTAAACATTTACTGCGTGGTGTAAGCCTCGGCTTGTTTGATGAAGCAACGGCGATGGAAAAATTCACCAAATGGAGTGTAGAGCATGATGCTCATGTTGCCAAGCGCCAGGGTGCCCATCAAAAGGCACGTACCGACCGCCGCAACCAACCCTTTGTGAAAAAAGTTGCCAAAGTGGAAGATGCACCGGTTGCTGTAGCTGTTACAGAAGCGCCTCCTGCATCCGAAGAAACCAAAACAGAAGAATAAATACCCCCTCTGTTCCGTTAATTCATTCAAAGTCCCGTTTTATTTACGGGACTTTTTTTATGCTCCCGTCTTTATACCTCTTGTCATCATCGTTGCATCGCACTCTTGTACGGCATATCTTTTTTTCAGCTTTGTGCCACGCCAGGTTTTTCGCTAAATAATCCACAAATTAAAAACAACCTGCTGCAACTCCCCGGCGCAAAAAAAAATTTAAAATAATGAGCCGCCAATACCTTCGCCATTAATTGTATCCATTTCCATTGTTCTTTCTTAATTTTGAAAGAGACAATTTTAAATGTCACAATTCACTCCCCAACAAATAATTTAACCAATTGGAAAATATATTAGTGCTGTTAATTTTAGCCTGTTTATTATTAATGATTATCGGGTTCATCTCACCAAAAACAAGTTTATTTTGGTACAAACATGAACGAACCAGAAAGAAGTCTGCAGAGGTCTATGGGATATTTCTAATAACTTTCATTATAATATTTGGGCTCTTGATCACTGCTTAGTTTTCTTTTGTCACGTCCGGTTTTCGCCAAATAATCTACAAAGTAAAAACCTGCAGCAAAACCACGGCATAAAAAAAGCATAAAAAATCCCCCGGTGTGAGCCGGGGGATTTGCATTTATAATGAACTTGAACAATCCTTTCTCTTATCTAAGCACAACCACTCTGCTCACAACTAAACGTTTGCCATTTACATCACCCAGCTCAACCCAGTAAATACCAGGGGCTGCGTTAACCAGGTTCACATCCATTCTGTCATAAGGTCTGCCTACAGTATAAGTCTGTGACTGTATTTTTGCACCTTTTGCATCAAACACAGTAAGAGTACGTGGCAGTAAATTACCCGGTACGCTGTAGTATCTAACTTGAAACTGGCCTTTGTTAGGGCTTGGGTAAATAAATACTTTACCATTTACAGAATCAGATATAGTAACACTGTTCGACAAAGCAGAAGAACAACCATTGGCATCTTTCACCGAAGCCGTGTAAGTACCCATTCCGTCAACATTAACACTGATTGAACTTCCGGTAGAACCAGTAACAACCGAACCATTCTTATACCATGTAAACACATTGCTTGCAGCAGCTGGGCTTGCATTTGCAGTAAGTGTTGTTATCAATCCAGGGAATAATTTGGTATAAGGAGCTGCCGATAATGTTAATGTAGGTAATGCCCAAACTGTAAGTATAGCACCGTTAGAATTTACAGTGCCGCAGCTTGTAACAGTAACAGCATTACGGTATCTGTAGCCATTCCATGTAGCAGGAGCAGCAATAACAGTAAGACTGTTGGTAGTAGCACCTGCATAATTTGCACCATTGGCAACGTTTGTCCATGTTGTACCATTATCTGTGCTCACCTGCCATTGATAAGCTGGCGAAGTGCCGGTAGCAGTTACACTGAATGTGGCATTGTTTCCGGTACAGGTTGAGGCGTTAGAAGGGTTTGTAACTGTAGCTGGTGTGTTCACACTTAAAGTAGCCACACTAGAATAAACACCGGCCGGTGTGCAGGTGCCACCAAGAGCCGCACGGTATTTATAACCATTCATAGTTAAAGTAGCACCCGTTATGTTTAAAGTAGCAGTATTAATATTTGAATAAGGTGCAGCATTTGGTACATTGGCAAAAGTGGCACCATTGTCTGTGCTAACCTGCCATTGATAAGTAGTACCACTTCCTGCAGCAACTACAGTAAAGCTTCCGTTTCCGCCATTGCAAATTGTTGTATTAGCTGGCGGTACAGATTCTGCAGATGCAGTACAGTTTTGTACATTCAGGCTGTAATCTTCCACCTGGCCCCATTGTGCATCACCACAAGGTGTGCTGTTTGCTGGTGCTCCACCAGTATCATCAAGGCGAATCCTCATACGAGTTATTCCTAAAGTTGCAGTAAGTGGAATAGTAATTGGTACGTTCAGAAATGGCCCTGCTCCCGTAGGCGATGTATAAACTGATTCACCTGCATCTGTAAACAAGCCGTTGTTATTGTAATCTATCCAAACATACACTTTATCACCTGAATAACTGTTTACCAGGTAAGTTGATAAATTGTAGCTGTTACCTGGTGTTACACCAGTAGATATTGTAGTGAAATTTTCATACTCTGTTACAGAAGTAGATGAGTTATCAATGGTGTTAAATACAACACGGGATATTTTTTCACCGCCGGTAAGGAACAATCCACGGGCAGCACAGTAACGTGGGTCAAAACGGAAAACCTGGCCTGTTGCTGGTCGCAATAAAGATGTTGTTTCAACAGTAGAACTTGCAACTGCAGCATTGGTTGATGTTGTTAACGATAAAAAATTTCCTGTTCCGGTAGCTACAGCGGCAATACCAATAGAAGCACCAACTCCTGCTTCAGGTAATCCTGCCTCCTGCCTGTAAACAGATTCAATGATATTAGTTGTTTCGTAAAGCTTAAGCTGGAAAGATATTGTAGTACCTCCAGTATATTGTCCGGCGTTTAACCATTGTATGGTTAATACCCTTAAAGGCGCAGCACCTGTTAGTACATACGACACACTGCCATTAATTAGCAGGTCGTCCCAGTAAGGAGCAATTATCGGACGGCTTACCGCAGCGCTGCTGGTTAAGTTATTTACCCAGTTTGCTGTTGCTCCCAATGCAGCGCCAAAAGTGATAAAACCATTGGTGCAAACATTGTAAGTGGTATAATTTATACCATTAAAATTGAAAGTAAAACCAATCGGCGCTCCATTTACATATCCATCGTCAGAATCCGGAGTGCCATTGTATGCTGTAGCCAGAACCGTTCCGCCGGTAATGGGAACAAAAGCAGCAGCGCCTCCTGTGTTGGCGCTGAACTTGTAGTTGGTAATCTGGCCAAAAGAAATACTGCTCAGTAGTACCAGCCCAATGAATAAATAGAGTAATTTTTTAAACATAGCTTGAGTTTTGATGATTAATTATTGTATAAAATTAAGTAAATAATAACAAAGCAAGTAAAAATATTCAAATATTTGATTAATTGCAGCTGGAGCAATCTCCCGATAACATTTTATAGTTTAATAAAAAAAGTCCCCTGGTATTTACCGGGGGACTTTTTTAAATTTTTCTACCTCAGCACCACAGTTCTTCCCACTACAATTCTTTTACCATTCACATCACCCAGTTCAATCCAGTATACACCGGGGCCGTAGTTACCCAGGTTAACATCCATTTTGTCGTAAGGCCTTCC
>JANNAM010000129.1:0-2766 GCA_031384415.1 Bacteroidota bacterium | reverse complement strand
TACAGTTTCTTTCCGGTAATGCGGTATAGTTTCACCAGGCCCATTTCTACTATTTCATGTCCGGGTGCAACATGCATTTTACCGGGACCAAAAACTGAACAAACCAGGTCGGCATTTTTTAGTGCAATATTCAGCAGGTTTTTTTTGCCGGTAGCCATAAAATGTGCAACAGCAGATTCGTACAAATGTCCGGCGTTGTACAATTCATGGCTCAGTTCTCTTTCCTTAACCCAACGCTGTGGGCCCGCCCATTTATGCGGATTAAGCGGATCAATGGTTCTTGCAGTATATAAATAACCATCCGGCTCCTGCGCTTTACCAACAATATCAATCAACGAATCAATGTATGCTTCTAATTTTTTATCGGGGAAAAGACTAAGAGAAAAAGAAGCGCCTTCAATGGTTTTATAAATATCAGTATCATCAAAAGAATAGGTGGTGCAGAATTTGCCGCTGTGTGCAGCTGCCATCAAAAAGTTTTTTACACGGCCCGTTTTTTCGCAGCGCTCAAAAGATGCCGGAATTGTTACATCATTGTTGATCTTAATTCTTGGTAACCAAAAATTATCCGATAATTTCACGCTGGTAAAAGGCACAGCACTGTAAGCATAATCTTTATTTTGGGCAAAGAAATTTTGCGCCGAAAAAAGAAAAGTTATTATAAACAGAAAGTTTTTTTTCATTGGTTAATTATTTGCATGCCAAGCTACCAAATTAATATCAGCATTTTCTTAGTTGCTCCTTTTTAGCTCCACCGCATACACATTTGATTCGCCTTCAAAATTCGCCCGGAAGATGATCCATTTATCATCGGGACTAAAATGCACATTGGGCTCCAGTTTGTATTGATGGTGTTTCATGTTCACCAGCTTTTCTGTATTAAACTTATCGCCGTTGGGCGTAAACAAATTTATCCATTGGCCGTCGGGTGCTTTGGCTACTGCACCGGGGTCGCCACCATCACCGGCAAATAAAGTTTCTGTACTATTGCTGTTGTAATGCACACTCCAGTCGTTGCGTGGCAGGCTGTATTTAATTTCATTGCCGGTGGCCACATCATAACCTCCTACAAAAAAAGTTTGCCCCTTGGGTTGTTGCAGATCAAACCACATGGTTTTGCCACTTGCACCAAACCACTCATGGCCCCATATTTCCATATCAATAGTACGGTGATGTACCTGTACTATCTTTTTTGTGTTTACATTGATATGCCATATCCTGTTCACTTTATGCCAGGGCCCTTCGTGGCAAAAAGATAACAATGCTGGATCGGTAGAAGAAAACTGCACGTGATTAAGCCAGGTACTGTCAGTAAATATTTTATTCAGCTTCCCGGTTTTAATATCAATGGTAAACAAAGTTTTAGGCAGATGTGCATCATAAATCAAATTAAAAAAACTGCTTTTATTGGGATTTTTTTTTAAGATTTCCTTTTCAGCATCAGTAGCCCTTGAGCCTGCAAGCAAAGTGCCATCAGCATTTACAGTTGTGATATTCGATTTAAAATCTTCAGGAAAAACAAAGACCAGTTTTTCTTTTTTTGTTTTAAAATCAAGCGAAAAAACGCTGTCTTTTACCTGGTAAAAAACGGTTTGTGTATTATCACTCACCACCTCGCCGCTCATGGGCGCATCATGATAAGTAAGTTGTGTTGTTTTTTTTGTTGCAAGATCAATGCTGAAAATTTGTTTGTTATTTACATTCGTAGCAGGCGTTTCTTCCTTTTTCATATCAGTAACATCAGCAGCGGCTTGTTTGCTGTTGTTATAAAATATCATGTTATTACCAATAAAAGGATTGTTGTGAAAATAAAAACTAAGGCTGTTGCCCGGCAAACCGGCAGATAGTTTTACAATTTTATGATGGGTGTCTTTATCTATCCATTCAGGGGGCATTTTCTGGCCTCCGGTTTCCATCACCGGCTGAGCAATTGCATGCAAAAAAAATAACAGATGCAACGCAAAGGCAAGGCAGAAAGAAAGGAGTAATTTCTTCTTTTTCATACAGCAAACTTTAGCTATAAAGTAACCATTTCATAGCTGCTTTTGCATCCTGTACAGTCCTGAGTAATGCATAAGCTCGAGGGGCTGTCAGGTTGAGCTTGTCGAAACCGGGACTATATTAAATTAACCTGTCTTCGACAAGCTCATACTGACAGTCAAATTATCAGCCAGGATAAAATAGTTCTCTGAACTTGCTTGTTATTTTCCTGTAGAATTTACCCCTTCAGAAGTCATGATCACCCGTTTCATAGTACCATCTTTATTGTAATACAGGTAATCTATACAAACAGAACGGTGAAAGCTGCCGGCATCGGGCACTAGTGCGCCATTGTGATAAATGAAATACCATTTGCCTTTAAACTGGATGATTGCCTGGTGATTTGTATTGCTGTTGCCGGGTATCTCATTCAGTACGCCTTTGTATTCCCAGGGGCCTTCAATGCTGCGGCTCATGGTATAAGCGATCTTCTCCGGAAATTCATACGCATAAGAAAGATAATACCAGTCTTTGTTTTTATGTATCCACGGTGCTTCGGTAAATTTTGGCAAATCAATTTTCTGAATAGGGCCATCCATCTCAATCATATTTTCCTTCAGCTTTACATAATTTAAAATGGTATTACCCCAAAACAAATAAGCCTGTCCATTGTCATCAATAAAAACAGTAGGGTCAATATCATCCCAGCTTATTTTGGTTCCGGTGGTCATATCATTGGTGATGATAGCTGAGCCTCTTGCATCTTTAAACGGCCCTGTAGGGCTA
>JANNAM010000018.1:0-12547 GCA_031384415.1 Bacteroidota bacterium | reverse complement strand
AGCCAATGTAAACCTGCAGCAGGCTGCTTATTTTATCAATCAGTGCAACACGGTGTATGGTTATTCGGCACAAATATTATTAGAGCAGCAAACCAACAACTCAACTGCTTCAGGTAACATCACCGTATTTGCACCGGTATTTGCCGGCAGCCAAAACAAGCAACGCACCCTGCTTTATTCTCAGGAAGAAGCCGATGCGGTAGCAGCAAATAAAAACACTCAACTTTTTTTAAAAGAAAAAGCAACACTGAATAATTTTAGAAATCAATTTACTCAAACTGGAATTTTACACATTGCCACACATGCTTATGCCGATACGGGAATAAACAGCAACTCTAAAATTGAATTTATTGACAGCAGTTTATTACTCAATGAACTGTATGCGTTGCATACCAGTGCATCGCTGGTGGTACTCAGCGCCTGCGAAACCGGCATTGGCCAGTTAAACAAAAGCGAAGGCTCTATGAGCCTTGCCCGGGGTTTTTATTATTCCGGGGCAAAAAATGTTATCACCAGCTACTGGAATGTGGATGACAAAAGCACCGCAGCTTTATTCACTTCTTTTTACAAAGAAATAAATGCCAGCACTTACTCAGATGCTTTGTTCAATGCCAAAAAAGAATTTATAAAAAATGCCACCGCCACATCGGCATCGCCTTATTACTGGGCCGGCTTTGTGCATTTTGGTGTGCCACAGAAAAAAGAAGGTGGAAATTATTGGTGGTGGTTGTTAGTTGTACCTTTTTCAATTATAGGTTTAGTAATTCTTCGGCGGAAAGTATAATACTGGCAGTGACAAAATTTTAGTAACCATACTTTTGTTTTAGGTATTCATCTTTTATTTTTTTTACTTGCCTATCAGATAATTTTCCTTTTAATGTACCAGCATATTTTTCTACAAATCCTCTTTTATTATTTTTAGGAGTATAACTAAGGTTATCCAGATACTCCTCTACAATTTTAGATACAGAAGTGCCGTAGTTTGCAGCATAAACTTTTGCTCTGTTTACCACATCTTCGTTCATAGCTAAATTTAGTTTTACTCTCATGGTAAAAATATTTTTGTAAATATACTTTTAAAACAAAAATCATTTTACTAACCTTTCCTGAATTGCACAGTAATCATTACCAGTCCCAAACATCACAGTTTTTTAAAATAACACTGGTAAAGCTGCCCAAAGATTTACTCTTGAACGGAGCGTCGCCACTTCTGACCCACATTGGTATATGGCTGGCTATCCAAAAATGCACCCAAGTTCCTCATTTATTATTTCTCATTTCTTATTCCTTATTTTCTATGCTTTCTTATTTCTTATTTTCCTCCTCCTCCCTTACCTTTGCGGCTCGAAATAAAAACCAACTCTTTTATGGCTAATACAGGCAAAGTAAAATCGGTTATCGGCGCTGTGGTGGACGTTCAGTTCGACAGCGGCAGCAAACTCCCCGAAATCCTCAACGCATTGGAATTAAAACGTGAAAACGGCGACACACTGGTGCTGGAAGTGCAGCAGCATTTGGGCGAAGACAGTGTTCGTACCATTGCGATGGACGGTACCGAAGGCCTTGTTCGTGGTGCAGTGGTTACCGATACCGGCAAAGCCATTGCCATGCCGGTTGGCGAAGCCATTCATGGCCGTCTATTTAATGTAACAGGTGATGCTATTGACGGTTTGCCGCAGGTGAGCAAAGTTGGTGGTCGCCCCATTCATGCCAAGCCCCCCATTTTTGAAGAACTGAGTACAGCTTCTGAAATATTATATACCGGTATTAAAGTTATTGACCTTATCGAGCCTTATGCAAAAGGTGGTAAAATTGGTTTGTTTGGTGGTGCCGGTGTGGGTAAAACAGTATTGATTCAGGAACTGATAAATAATATTGCCAAGGCATACAGCGGTATGAGTGTGTTTGCCGGTGTGGGCGAAAGAACAAGGGAAGGAAATGATTTGATGAGAGAGATGATTGAAGCAGGCATTATGAAATATGGCGACAAGTTTAAGCACAGCATGGAAGAAGGCGGATGGGATTTAGCTTCTGTGGATATGGAAGAACTTAAAAAATCTCAGGCAACATTTGTGTTTGGCCAGATGAACGAACCCCCCGGTGCAAGGGCAAGGGTTGCGTTGAGCGGACTGACGATTGCCGAATACTTCCGTGATGGCGATGGCAAAGGACAAGGAAAAGACATTTTGTTTTTCGTAGATAATATCTTCCGTTTTACGCAGGCAGGTTCCGAAGTGTCGGCCTTGCTGGGCCGTATGCCAAGTGCGGTAGGTTACCAGCCTACGCTGGCTACCGAAATGGGATTGATGCAGGAAAGGATTACTTCAACTAAAAATGGTTCAATCACTTCGGTGCAGGCTGTTTATGTTCCTGCTGATGATTTGACCGATCCGGCTCCGGCAACAACTTTTGCTCACTTAGATGCCACTACGGTATTAAGCCGTAAGATTGCCGATTTGGGTATCTACCCAGCGGTAGATCCTTTGGATTCTACCTCAAGGATCTTAACGCCGGCAATTGTGGGTGATGAACATTACAACACTGCCAACAGGGTTAAATTAATTTTACAACGCTATAAAGAACTGCAGGACATCATCGCCATTCTTGGTTTGGATGAATTGAGTGATGAAGATAAGCTGACAGTATCAAGGGCTCGTAAAGTGCAGCGTTTCTTATCGCAGCCTTTCTTTGTGGCCGAGCAGTTTACTGGCTTAAAAGGTGTGCTTGTTCCTATTGAAGATACCATCCGTGGTTTCAATGCCATTATGGACGGCGAAGTGGATGAATATCCTGAAGCAGCCTTTAACCTGGTAGGAACACTGGAAGATGCTATTGAAAAAGGAAAGAAATTGATGGCGGCAGCGCAAGCGTAAGCAATTAGCTGATTAGCTAATTCGATAATGTGCTAATGTATCGAAGCATAGTTGGCAGCCTTTATGGAAGTTTGGTTTAAAATTAAAAAATTAGCATATTAGCACATCAGCTAATCAGCACATTCTTAAAAGCTATGACATTAGAGATACTGACTCCCGAACGTAAAATCTTCAGCGGCGATGTGTACGGTGTTCAATTACCCGGCATAAGCGGTTTATTCGAAGTATTAGACAAACATGCTCCGCTTGTAAGCGCATTAAAAGCCGGCAAGCTGAAAATACTAAAAGATAAAACGGCTACTTCATCTTACAGCATCCAAAGCGGATTTGTAGAAGTACTCAATAATAAAACTACCGTTTTGGTAGAAGGAGCGGAAGAAGTATAAGTAAGGGATAAGAAATTATTAATAAGTAATTGGAAAGTTTAGCACCCATACATTTTGTGTGGGTTTTTTATGCTCCGCAGGAGCAACAGATTGGTAGCAATAAAATAGAAGTTGCCTTTTAGTGCCGTAGGTACGATACATTCAGTCTAATTGTTTCTTCAACTGTATATAGCTCCAGGCACAAAAAGGCAACAGCAGCAGTAACAAAAAAGAAAACCAGTTTCCAGTAATAAAGAACGACACTACACTCAACAGCAAAAGAAAAACCGGGTAAAGCAAAAACAAAAACCCCACCACTTTAGAATCAAAATGCCCTTCTTCTTTTATAAGTTTATTACCCAGCCAAACCGTAAACAAATAAAGCGGCGCATGAATAAGATAGCCGGCAACAGCAGGCAAAAACAACAATACTTTTTTAAGCATTGGTTGTTTTGCAAAAAACGATTTATGTAGTTCGGCTTTCTCATTACAGTCAATTTCATACACATATTTACTTAGCTGGCTTTGCAGGTTTTCATTAAACTGGCGGATTGCGCTGCCATGAGTGTCTTTGTAATCAATGTTTTCTTTTGTTATAAAATCGCCGAAGTACAACTTTACATTTTTACCAAATTTTTTAAACGAACTGTAGTTGATACCAACAGGCAGCACTTTTAAATCAATACCATCTTCCCAACTGCTGATGGCAAGGCGGGCAGTGCCTTTTTTAAGCGGCCGTAAATGCCATTCATTAACACAGCGGCCTTCGCTGAAGATGAGTACAATGCAATTTTGTTTGAAGATATTTTTGCAAAGCTCAAATGTTTTATAATTCTCTTCTAAATTTTCTACGCCTTCACTAACCCTGTAAACCGGCAGCAGTTTTAGCTTAAATAAAATATTGGCAAAGAATTTATTCTTGAAAGCATCGCCTCTTGCCAAAGAATAAACTGGCCTGTCAAATAAAGTACAAAGTATAATAGCATCTAAAAAAGAATTAGGATGATTTACTGCCAGCATGATGGGCCCATTGTGATGCAGCAGTTCCTTTTTATTAATTGCAGTATCTCTGCAATAAAATTTTATAGCAAGGCGGGCAATAATTTTTACTGATGAATAAAGCAATATGCAGTTAATTTAACAGGGAAGATAATTATTAATTCAGTTGTGGGTCAATCGGAAAATTAACCAGCATCTCATAATCGCCGCCCAGGTGTTTAAGGCTGCCTTTCCAAACTTCATCGGGAGTGGTGTTAAAAACAAGTTTTTTTGTAGCATCTACTGTAAGCCAGCTTTTTTCTTTTAATTCATCGCTTAATTGCCCATCGCCCCAGCCACTGTATCCAAGAAAGAATTTTATTTTAGCAAGATTGATGCTGTTGGTTTTTATTAATGCAGTAACTGCTTCAAAATTTCCACCCCAGTAAATTCCTTCTGCCACTTTATAGCTGTCGGGTATCAAATCTGGGCATTGATGCAAAAAGTGAACTGTATCCATTTGAACAGGGCCGCCATAGTAAACAGGCACCGGGCATCCTTCCATATCTGTTAACAGTTCATCCAGGGTTTGTTCGAATGCTTTGTTTAATACAAATCCAAAACTACCCGCCTGCTGGTGTTCACACAAAAACACAACAGTACGCATAAAATTAGGATCCTTTAAAAAAGGGTCAGCTATAAGTAATATGCCTGGCGCCGGCTGAATCATGTTTCTAAAATAGTACATAATTGCAAAAACAATAAATTCTGTGAAAGTTTTTTATTAGCAGCATTATGTAACAAACCTTCGTTAAATTTATAAATTGAAAATCCTGCACAGTTTTGCAGGCCTCTACTGATTTACTTTTGCAAGGCATGAAAAGAATTTTCCCTCTTATTACCATACTGATTACCCTTTCACTGTTTGGATTAATTTTCTTTCAGTGGCTGTGGATTAAGAGTGCGGTGGACGTAAAAGATAAACAGATTGAAGAAAATGTGGTAATGGCTTTGCGCCAGGCAGGTACAGAATTAACAACGGATAAAACTGCTCTTCAGCCAACTCCCCGGCGAAATGATATTCTTTTTCCAATGGACAGATTGCGGTCAGATTTTTTCAGGCAATCAGTTATGCACCGTTTTACGCTGGATGAAATAAGGGCAATTATTAAAAAGGCTTTTGTAAAAAACAACCTCAAAGATTTTGCGTTTGAATTTTCTATTACCGACAATTCATATACAGGAGAAGAAATTCACAGTGAGCAGTTCATGAAATATTTTGAAGAGGCAAAAACAGATACTACTAATATCATCAACCATGTTTATCCGCTTGAACCACCATCGGGCAGCACTTATGAAAATATTGCCAAAGAAGAATACCTGGTGGTAATTGTGCCGCATAAAAAAAATATTATCTGGAAGGGGATGTTTTGGTTTATTGCAGGGGCAGTTTTGTTTACACTTATTATAACTGCAGCATTTTTTATTACTATCCGTACACTGCTAAAACAAAAAAAGTTAAGCGAAATAAAATCTGATTTTATCAATAATATGACGCATGAGTTTAAAACTCCGCTGGCAACCATTTCGCTTGCAGTTGATGCATTGAAAAATGAAAAGGTTACAGGCAATAAAGAAAAGACAGATTATTTTACCGGTATCATCAAGGAAGAAAACAAGCGGATGAATAAGCAGGTGGAAACTATACTGCAGGCGGCTTTGCTGGATAAGCAGGAAGTTCAGTTGAATTTGAAAAAATTAGCTGCTCACAGTTTAATCAACAGTGCATTAAATAATATTACACTGCAGGTAGAAGAAAAACAAGGCTTACTGGAAGTGCAGTTAAATGCTGAAAAAGATATGATAATGGCAGATGATGTTCATTTTACCAATTTAATAAATAACCTGCTTGATAATGCTGTGAAGTACTCAAAAGAAAACCTGCAGATAAAACTGAGCACACAAAATTCAGGCAAACATTTAATAATTAAAATTGAAGACAACGGCATAGGAATGAACCGGGAAACACTCAATAAAATATTTGAAAAATTTTATCGTGCCCATACGGGTAATGTACACAATGTAAAAGGTTTTGGCCTTGGCTTAAGTTATGTAAAAACAATGGTAACTGCTCACAATGGAACCATAAAGGCCGACAGTATTTTAGGTAAAGGCAGTTCATTTATTTTATCTTTTCCTTTAGCTGCAGGATAAGTTTTATTTACAAGCAACATCACTAATTTTAAACCACTCCAGTCTTTAGTTACACCTCAAATTTTTACTTTCAGTTGGTTATTTATATCGGCTGAAAGTACGTCGAAATAATTTTCAGGCGTATTTATTAGCTGCATTTTCATATTTTTTTCATCTCAGCAATTTTATTTGTGGCATTCCCGCATGACCTTCATGTGCCATAAATTGTTGGTTTAGAAAATCAAAAATTCACATTGTTGCATGGGTTTTCCACAGCAAATTCACTGCAATCCACATAGTATTTTGGTTTATTCCCCCATTTTCCCCTGAGAGCCTTTGTAGGTAAAGCTTTCAATTTGTGGACAAATTAAAATATCAATATTTTGATATTGAAGTGGGAAAATGTGTTATTTTGTGTCAATAATTGTTAAATTGCTATCAAATCTCCGCAAATGATTGGTTTTCTTGGTGAATACGAAAGCACAATGGACTCTAAAAACAGGTTCCTGCTCCCGGCTGGCATTAAAAAGCAGTTGCCGGAAGATACCAGTGCCCAATTTGTAATTAACCGGGGATTTGAAAAATGTTTGACTTTATACCCAATGAGCAGTTGGGAACCAATTTTTAAAAACATAAGCCGCTTAAATGATTTTGACCCTAAAGTTAGGGAGTTCCGCAGGTATTTTTTAAACGGTGCCACAGTAGTTGAACCAGACGGTGCAGGAAGGTTATTGGTGCAGAAGAGTTTGATTGAACATGCAGGGCTTACGAAGGATATAGTATTGGTTTCGGCAATAAACAAAATTGAAATCTGGGATAAAAGTAAGTACACACAGTTCTTTGAAACCTTTTCACCGGAAGCCTTTAGTACGCTGGCTGATGAAGTGATGAACGTTAAGAAAGATGGTTAACCAGTAAAAAAGTTAATTAGTATGGATGAACAAAACCAATTAACAGAGCAACCAACTAACTATCACAAGCCAGTTTTATTAAAGGAATCTATTGATGGATTGAACATACAGCCCGAAGGCATTTATGTTGATTGCACTTTTGGCGGCGGTGGACACAGCCACGCAATACTGCAGTTATTAAATGAAAGAGGAAAACTGGTTGCTTTTGACCAAGATGCTGATGCCGCAAAAAACCTGCCTGCAGACGAAAGGATAATTTTTGTTGAGCAAAACTTCAGGCACCTGCAACGTTTTTTACGTTTGCATAAAATTACTGCAGTTGATGGCATCCTTGCTGATCTTGGAGTAAGCAGCCACCAATTTAACGAAGCTGATAGAGGCTTCAGCATAAGGTTTGATGCATTATTAGACATGAGGATGGACCAGCGTCAAACTATTACAGCGGCAGATGTGCTTAAGAATTTAAGCGAACAGCAATTACATAAAATGCTGGAGCAGTACGGCGAAGTAACCAATGCAAAAACACTGGCAAAAACAATTGTACAGCAAAGAGCGATCACTCCGATAAAGACCATCAATGAATTTAAACAAGCTGTTCAGCCTGTGGTGAAAGGGAACCCTCAAAAATACTTTGCCCAGGTATTTCAGGCGCTGCGGATTGAAGTGAATGATGAATTAGGTGCATTAAAAGAATTGCTGCAGCAAACTCCTGCTGTGTTGAAACCAGGTGGCCGTGTGGTCATAATCACATTTCATTCACTGGAAGACAGGCTGGTGAAAAATTTTTTTCGCAACGGAACTTTTGATGAAGTGGAAGCAGATAAACCCGATAGCTATCGGGTGTATGGAGGCAGGCCTGAAACTCCTTTTACAATCATTACAAAAAAGCCATTGACAGCCTCGGCGGAAGAAATAAAAAACAATTCCAGGAGCAGAAGTGCCAAACTGAGAGTGGCAGAAAAAAAGTAATTAAAAACAGAAGCCTTTAATGGCAATATAATGTCACAAGAAAAAAACATAGTGCAGGAACAGCAGCCAAACCAAAAGTTTGACTGGAAACGGATGATGAATCATAAATGGATAGTGAAGAATATCCCTTTCTTTTTATTCCTGGCTGTGCTGGCAGTATTATATATATATAACGGCCATTATGCCGATAAGCTGGCAAGAAGAACAAGCAACACAGAAAAACATATAAAAGAGCTGGAGTACGAATACAAAACAATAAAGAGTGAAGTGATATTCAGGAGCAAAGCAAGTGAACTGGTAAAAGCAGTGGAGCCATTGGGATTAAAGGAATTGACTGCGCCGCCTGTTACATTAGTTGATTCTGTAAAAGATAATTGAGTTGAAGGGGTTGAATATAATTATAACCGTACAAGTGAGTGACACAAGGATGATGAATAAAGAACAAATGCTTGTTCAATAAAAATAAAAAGCACAAACAGCTTTGGAAATTAAAAAAGACATATTGTGGAGAGTGTATCTCTGTTTTCTGGGGATGATACTGCTGGGCGTGGTGGTATTGGGCAGGGCATTTTACATTCAACGGGTACAGGGAAAACACTGGCAGCAAATGGGCGACAGCCTTCATTTAAAATATTTACCCATTGAAGCAGAAAGGGGAACTATTTACAGTGAAGATGGAAATATGCTTAGTACATCGGTTCCCATTTTTGATGTGTTTGTTGATTTTGGTGCCCAAGGACTGAGGGAAAAAAACGGCAAACGTTTTAAAGCAAATGTTGATTCTTTAAGTAGTTGTCTTGCAACTCTTTTTAAAGATAAAACTTCAGCCGCTTACAGAAACGAATTGCAACTGGCTTATAAAAATGAAGACAGGTATTACACTTTGAAAAAGAAAATTTCTTTTGAAGAATATAAAATGCTCCGTGATTTCCCATTGGTAAAAGAAGGAAGAAATAAAAGCGGTTTCATCATTGATGCAAGAGACAAACGCATCAATCCGTATGTACTGCTAGCCAACCGTACCATTGGTTTGTCAAGAGAAGACAGCACAAAAAATGTAGGCCTCGAAAGAACTTATGACAGCTTGCTGAAAGGTAATAAGGGCCAGCGTTTGATGCGTTATATAGCAGGTGCTTATATGCCTGTGGAAGGCGGTGAATTGGAGCCCGAAAATGGCAAAGACATCATTACCACTTTAGATACTTACATGCAGGATGTAACAGAAAATGCACTGATGAAAATGATGATAGGAAATAATTCTTTGCATGGTACTGCCATTATTATGGAAACTGCCACAGGAAAAATAAAAGCAATTGCAAATCTTGGTAAACAACCCGATGGTTCTTATGCCGAAGATTTAAATTATGGAATTGGAAAAAGAACAGAGCCCGGTTCTATATTCAAACTTGCCACGCTTATCAGTTTGCTGGAAGATAAATATATAGATATAAATTCTGTAGTTGACTGCGAAGGTGGAGTGAAAATTTTTTACGGTCTCCGCATAAAAGATTCTCATCTGGGTACTGGTGCAATTACAGTAAAAGATGCTTTTGCAAGAAGCAGTAATGTTGCTTTTGCAAAATTGGCCGACCAGTACTATCACGATCAGCCTTTTAAATTCATTAACCATTTACACCAGTTGCATCTGGATACTGTAACAGGGGTTGATATAACTGCTGCTTCTGGTTATCCGGTTATTAAGAGCCCAAAAAACAGGTCCTGGAACAAGAATACGACCATTCCTTTTATGGCGCATGGATATGAAGAATTAGTGACACCCCTTCACATGCTGATGCTTTATAATGCTGTGGCAAATGATGGTAAAATGATGAGGCCATACCTGGTGAGTGCTGTAAGAAATTATGGAATTGATGTTAAAAAAATTGTTCCGCAAGTGTTGGTTGAAAAAATATGCAGCGATGAAACACTGGTTCAGTTAAAAGAATGTTTAAGAGCCGTGGTTGATAGTGCACATGGTACCGGGCATAAAATTTTATTCGACAGCACTTATTCAATTGCAGGTAAAACCGGCACAGCAGTTACTGCATTAAACAACAAAGGGTATAATAAGGGCAATAAAATTTACCAGGCATCTTTCATTGGTTATTTTCCGGCAGACCAGCCAAAATATACAATGGCAGTGGTTATTCAAAACAGCAATGAATCTAAACTGATTTATGGTGCCGATGTTTCGGGCACTGTGTTTAAAGATATAAGCGACAGGATTTATGGCCGCTATTTAAGCACAAAAAAATATTCAGCTCCAAAAAATACAGATACACTTCAATACAATTATGCAGGTTTGAAAAGCGATGTGAAAAGAATTTTGCGCCTGCTTAATTATCCGGTTACCGATTCAACTGTGGATGGCTGGTGGCAGACGATGAGTTTAAAAAATAATACTGCAGGCATTGGCACAAGAGCAATGCCATCGGGCACAAACCAGGTTACGCCAAACGTAGTTGGTATGGGTTTAAAAGATGCAATTGATTTACTGGAAAATAATGGATTAAGAATTTCGGTGAACGGAAAAGGAAGAGTGATCAATCAATCATTAACTGCAGGAACAAATTTTAAAAAAGGACAAACCATTTCAATAATTCTGAATTGATATTACAGGACATACTATATAAAGTTTCTATCCGCTCTGTAAAGGGAAATACAAATATTGAAATAAACAACCTGCAGATTGATTCAAGAAAAATCAGCAGCAATTCCTGCTTTATTGCCATCAAAGGAGCTGCTGCCGATGGACATACTTTTATTGACAAAGCAATTGAAAATGGTGCAACTGCAATTGTATGCGAAACCTTGCCTGATGCAATTAATGACTCAATAACTTATATAGAAGCAGAAAACCCGGCTGAGGCTGCTGGTATAATGAGTCATAATTTTTATGGCGAACCATCTGCAAAAATTAAACTCGTAGGAGTAACAGGAACAAATGGTAAAACAACTATCGCTACACTTTTATTCAAATTGTTTTCTGCACTCCGTTATAAATGTGGATTGATAAGTACAGTGCAAAATCAAATTGACAAAGAGATTATTCCTGCTACACATACAACACCAGATGCAATTAATCTTAATGGTTTACTAAAGCAAATGGCAGATGAAGGCTGCGAATTTGTTTTTATGGAAGTGAGCAGTCATGCCATTCACCAGCACCGCATTGCAGGGCTGCAGTTTGCCGGTGCTTTGTTCAGCAATATCACACATGACCATCTTGATTACCACAAAACATTTGATGAATACATCCGGGTAAAAAAAACGTGGTTTGATAAACTTTCTTCAGGTGCTTTTGCCATCAGCAATGCAGATGATAAAAGAGGCATGGTAATGCTGCAAAATACATTGGCTAAGAAATATTACTACAGCCTTAAAACAATCGCTGATTTTAAAGGAAAGATTTTAGACAACAGTTTAAGCGGCCTTCACATGACGGTGAATGATACAGAAGTTCATTTTAAACTGATTGGCGAATTTAATGCTTACAATTTGCTGGCTGTATATGGCGCTGCAGTTTGCCTGGGTGAAGTTAAAAACGAAGTGCTTCAGTTATTGAGCAGCCTCGATGGTGCCGAAGGGAGGTTTGATTATACCATGAGCGCCGCAGAAAAAATTATCGGCATTGTTGATTATGCTCATACTCCGGATGCATTATTAAATGTGCTGGCAACAATAAAAAAATTGCGGATGGGGCATGAAAAAATTATTACCGTAGTTGGCTGTGGCGGTAACAGAGATAAAACCAAACGCCCCATTATGGCCGAAGTTGCCTGTGAACACAGCGATAAAGTAATCTTCACTTCTGATAACCCAAGAAATGAAGACCCTTTGGAAATTCTGAAGGATATGCAGGCTGGTGTGAATGCAGCAGCAAAAAAAAAAGTTATTTCTATAGCCGACAGGAGAGAAGCAATTAAAACTGCTGTAAGTCTGGCAGAAAAAGATGACATCGTTTTAATTGCAGGCAAGGGACATGAAAAATACCAGGAGATAAAAGGATTAAGAAATGATTTTGATGATAAGAAAGTATTGAATGAAATGTTTGAATTGCTGGAAAAATAATGTGCTGATATGCTAATTAGCTAATCTGCTAATATGGTACAGCACTATAGTTGAAAATTAAATTGTAACAAGTATAAAAAATTAGCACATCAGCTGATTAGCAAATTATCTAATTAACATGTTGTATCACTTTTTTAAATGGTTAGCAGGCGAGGGAGTTAAATTTCCCGGCAGCGGATTGTGGCAG
>JANNAM010000006.1:0-2636 GCA_031384415.1 Bacteroidota bacterium | reverse complement strand
ATAATTTGTTTCCTCCTTGCATAATAATTACAAAGCGAATACCAATTGAAAAATGTTGACCTGTCTTGTAAAAACTTTAACAAAGCATAAAAACAACAGTGAAATAAATAGCTGTCATCTAAAGTTAAGCAAGTAAAAATGCGAAAGGGATAATGAATTGTTAGCGGTATTTCAATATTCAATAAGGTCGGCACCTAATTTTTTTGCAAGGCCTTCGGCGCCCCACCGCATCACAACATTATGGTTCCATTTAAACAATGGTTTTAACAAGGGAGCTAAAAGGTTCATCCACTTTTTTGTGGTATTTACATTCCAGTTGTATTGTACAGTCGTAATGCCAATATTATTATATGATAATTGCCATTTGCCCTCACCTTCCAGTTCACCAATGGCATCACCCTCTAATACGTATGGCTTTTCCAATTTTGTGGAAACCACATCAAAACTAAGAGTATATGGCAATGTGCTTCTCCAGCTATAATGCATCATTTTTCCAATATCATTGGCGTCTCCCTGCGAAATTGTCTCCACTCTTTTAACTCCTTTCCACCATTTTGGCCATTCTTCAGCCTCATGAATGCAATCCCAAACCTTTTCAATTGGGGCCTTTATTTTCCAAATTGTAACAAAGGAATAGTTGAAAGTTTTGTTCATACAGTAAATTACGAAAATTACTTCTATATGGTTCAGCCACCTGTATTCTTTATCTAAAATAAATTTTTCATCAAGCCATTTTGCCATTTATCCAAAACAGAATATTTTTTTTAAAATTTAGGTGAATGACAAAAACCTTGCTGCCAAAGGGTTTTCGTTCAAAACCATTAACATTGACAGCCAGCTACTATAAAAAATATGGTATTATGTGTTGCATAGTACTAAAATACTGTTATCTTTGTGTTGTGATGATGAAATACCGGTTGAAATTGTCACTTTAAAGTATAGCCATGATAATTTATTTTTTCGCAAAGATCTTCGCAACACCCTTTTCTGCAGAAGAGGGCTATGGCGGGGATAAAAATTTGAAGCCATGAACATTGACAACACAGCAAGCCAGATGCGGAAAGGGGTTTTGGAGTTCTGTATCCTTTCGGTGATAAAACAGGGGGAAGCTTATCCGTCGGACATTATTGATAAGATGAAAGCCGCCAACCTGAATATTCTTGAAGGAACTTTGTATCCACTTCTTACCCGGCTTAAAAATGCAGAATTTTTAACCTACCGCTGGGTAGAAAGCAACAGCGGGCCCCCAAGAAAGTATTTTTCACTTACAGACAAGGGAGCAGATTTTTACAAAGAACTGGAAGCAACCTGGTTTGAGCTGGCAAATGCCGTAAAAGCACTTACTGATGCTGAACAGGAACATTTTAATAACAACAACTTCAACAACCCTCAGTAAAAAAGTATAGCCATGATTTTTATTGAGAACCAACTTAACTAAGGAACAAAAAATTAAAGCCATGAAACAAGTTATAAATATAAATTTCCAGGGCCGGGTAGTGCCAATAGAAGTTACCGCCTTTGATATCCTGAAGAATTATACCGAAAGCCTGAACCGGCATTTTGCAAATGAAGAAGGCAAGGAAGAAATCATTAATGATATTGAAAGCCGCATTGGAGAACTCTTTCAGGAAAGAATAAAAAACGGTGCAACCTGCATTACTGACGAAGATGTAAATGCCATCATCAACAGCATGGGAAGGCCCGAGGATTTTGAAACTTCAGACGGTACAGCCAGCACTGCATCTTCTTCATCTCAGCAGCAACAATCAGCAGACAACAACAGCCAACAGCAACAATCAGCTTTTTCGTCTGGTACTCACAAGCGGTTGTACAGAGATGAAAACAATAAAGTGCTGGGTGGTGTCTGCGCCGGCATCGCCAATTATTTTGGCATTGACACTACTTTGGTAAGGATACTTTTTGTATTAACAGCTATAGGGGGAATTGGTTTTATTGCTTACATATTGCTATGGGCATTTGTGCCTAATAATGCCGATGGTGTAATTGGCGTTACCAGAAAAAAATTATACAGGGATGGAGATGATAAAATAATTGCCGGTGTGTGCAGCGGCATTGGCCATTACTTTGGTATCAACCCCTGGATACCCAGAATATTATTTGCATTGCCATTTTTATCAATTGTTTTTCGCTGGGGCCATTGGGGCGTTTTTGATTTTCCCAGTTTTTTAAGAATAAGTTTTAGCCCGGGAGCATTGATACTGTATATAATTTTATGGGTTGTATTGCCCGAAGCATTTACCACTGCCGAAAAACTGGAGATGAAAGGTGAGAAAGTAGATTTAAACTCTATTAAAGAATCGGTGAAAGAAGAAATGAAAGGATTTCAGCAAAGGGCAGAAAAATTTGGAAAAGAAGCCAAAGAATTTGCACAGGAAAAAAGCAAAGCATTTACTGCAGAAGCACAAAACTTTACCAGGCGAAGCCGCAGCGGACTGGGTGACGTAATAGCAACCATCGCAAAAATATTTGCCTATTTTGTTATTGGTTCTGTTTGCTTTGCACTCGTGATGGCTTTGTTTGCACTTGGTGTGGTATCAATTGGTTTTTTCCCCCTTAAAGATTTTATTGTAAACGACGGATGGCAAAATGCGTATGCCTGGGGAACATTATTATTC
>JANNAM010000242.1:0-11562 GCA_031384415.1 Bacteroidota bacterium | reverse complement strand
TTTGCTCCAGCAAACTATCACATTGCTTACCATTTACTATAAGGTTGGTGAATACTGTTTCGGGATTTACCGGCATTTTACCTGATGTAGCAAGTTTGCTATACAGCGTTAAGCCGCTAACACTTGGGAATAAAATAGTATGGCCGGGAGTATCCCTGATAAGTGTATAGGAAGGTCCCGAAATTTCTGAATAAGAGGTAACTGAGCGTAATTTTCCATCTCTTTCCACAATGAGTTTATCTATGCCTGAAATAGTACTACAAAAAAGCGTACTGTCATTATCAAACAATAATGCTTTTACTGTATTGTTTGATAATCCATCGTCTCTAGATATTTTTCTTATCAATTTTATGCTGTCTGCCTCAAGCCCCAGCATATAAATGCCCTGTTGTTTTGTGCCTGCCCATATATAATTACCGGGGCCTTTTATCATTACACTTATCTCCGAGATCCTGTCTTTTGTAAATTTTTCCATTGTGGTAATAAACTCGTATTTATTACCGTTTTTTTTTGCCCTGATAATGAATAACCCCCTTGATGTGGCAACCCAAAGATTTTCCAAATGATCTTTATAAATACACCTGCCCTGGGTAAATTCTTTTTCTCCTGTTATAAGTTTACCATCATCGTAAACGATCAGGTGGGAAGGAGATAATGCTATTGGTGTTCCATCCTGCAGAAACGTAAAGCTTTTCAGGGACTCTTTAGATTGGGGTGAAACCTCTTTGAATATATTTTTACCTACAGGCTCAATGTGTACCAAACGGTGAGAGGCAAGACCCCATATCTCCTGTTTTGAATTTTTCTGAAACTGGTAAATATATCCTTCTTTAAAAAAAGGCAGGTGATGGTTTTGAACACTATCATTCCGTGTATCAATCAGGGAGATATAGTGCAAAGTAGAGGCAAGTATTTTATTACTATCTGTAACAATGGCATCAAATACCCCTTCTTCCATGAGGCCGGCACTTTTGTTGATGAGGATTGTTCCATTATTTTGCATCATCTGAAGTCCGCTTTCAGTACCAACCCATAAATTATTTTCCCTATCAACCATTACATTAAATACAATATCAGAAAGCAGGCCGTTCTTTTTGCCTATCTGTCTGCATTTGCCATCGGGTTGTAATTTAATCAGTCCCATTCCTGTTGTAGAAAACCAGATATTGCCTTGCCGGTCTTCTGCTGCATTATTAACCTGAACACCGGCAAGAAAATCAAAAACTGAAAGGGTTTTCATTGAAATATTTGTATAGGGAGCAGTTAGTTCTTCAGGTGAGATCATCTTGGGACCATCGCTATCGGCAGGTATCCACATCCTCTTTTTACTATCCATAAACAGCTGGTATCCGAAGAGGCCTGGGAAAGAGAATAAGTTTAATCCGGATCTGGTATTGATGATACTAAATTCATTTTTAGGAAAAACCCTGAGCACAAGCGCTATAGAATCATTAAGGGTGTGGTATTTATAGTATGCATTTGCCTTTGGTGCAGTATCTTTCAGTAATGCTATTTTTTTAAATCCATTGTCTTTAAGCTCAAATATTCCAAGGTCGGTACATACCCTGCTGGATTTTCCGGATTTAAAAAGCTGGGTAACTACCACTGGTGTTTTTATTGCTTTCTTAAATGATCCATTTTTAAAAACATATGCTTCCGGGCCGGTATTGCCAAACAGGTAAACCATTCCGTTGTCTGTTTCACCAAAGTTTTTAATGTAGTCAAACTTTATACCGTCTTTGTAGGTGTAATTTCTGAACCTGTATCCATCAAAGATGCTGATACCGGCAATAGTAGTAATATAGAGTACACCTTTACTATCCTGGTAAATACCTCTTACCTGGTTATTTACAAGGCCGGATGTTATGGTATAATTTTGAAAATTGTATTGTTGCCCCAGCGAATTACCCCAGCTAAAAAATAGGAAAAGGTAAACAGCCATTTGCCTGATGATAACACCTTTGAAATATAATGCTGATGGCTTGGGCATACATGTGTTTTGTTGTGTTTTACAGCCATGCAACAATATGCATGCACATTTCTCTATGCTTTAAATTACAATTAATTTACGGCAAAGTCATACTGGATTCGGTTGGAAACAGAGCTATTGAATAAAATACACTCTTTTGATCTTATTTCCCTCAATATAATAAATAGCAGTTGCTTCTGCAGGTTTGCTGCCAAATCCAAGTACACTTTCCTTATCAATAATTATATTTCCTTGTATAATGCGTTCTTTAATTTCACAATGAAGATCAGGAACATCTTTAAAGAATGCATAATCTTTCCGCATTGCTTCTTTACCTTTTGATAAAATTTTATCGGGAAACTGATAAAGCTCCACATCATCTGCATAAGGCTCTAAAAAGGCATCAATATTACGGGCATTGTATGCATTTAACTGACGTTGCACTAATGCCAATGCTGTTTCTTTAATTAACGTATCAGGTTTTATTATATGGCCTTTATTAATTACTAAACTTATCTGTTGTAGATTTTGCAAATCATCAAGAGGGTTTGCTTTAAGCAAAACCATATCGGCTGTTTTACCAATGGCAATGCTGCCAATTTGTTTTTCTTTATTAAGAATGTATGCTGGGTTAATGGTAGCAGACTGCAGTAACTGCCAGTTGCTGATGCCACTTTTTTTCATCATTAATAATTCTGGTAATAGAGAAGTGCCATGCATGGTGCCTATATTGCCGGCATCGGTACCGGCTGCAATGCGTACTCCTGCATCTATTAATTTTTTAAGATTCGCAAGGCAAATAGATTCCTGTTTTTCATATATTTTTTTACCAGCTCTTATAGAATTTTTATAATTGTTTATCAGGCCTTGTTCCGGTAAATGTTTCAAATCATCTAAGCTGCCTATTTGTTCAGGGTTTGCATTTTTTAATTCATAAGCAGAAAAATCAAGCTGTTGGCCAAACACTTTACTATAATTGCCATACACCAAAAGTGTGGGGCAGAGAATAATGTTTTTTTGCTTAAGCAGTTTTGCAAAAGCATCTGTAATAATTGCATCATCTACACTGTGTACTAAATAATCGCAACCGTTTTCAGCTGCCAGTTGGGCTGTAATACTTTCGGTAGCATGCACTGCCACTTTCAAATTATTTTTATGTGCTTCATCAATAATTGCTTTTATAATGGGCAAATATTTTCTTGCAGATTGTTCTTTGTCTTTACCAGCTTCCAGTATGTACCATATTTTAATAAAGTCGGGATGAAAGGGTAATTGTTGTTTTATCATTTCCCTTCCGTCTTCCTCCGTAGTTACCAAACTAAACGGCTCATCATTGCCCAGTTTTTTAAATACATCCGGTTCGCTGGTGGTAAGCAACGGGCCGGTCATATAAACAGCCGGGGCAAAACTTTTTCCTTTGAATTTATCTCTTAGCTGTAAAAAATTATTGGTGGCTCCCACGTCAATTACAGAAGTGATACCATTCATGATATATCTTTTCAGTGCATCTTTCATGTTGAGATGTGTCCATTCAATTTCTTTGTCGTATGGTTTGTACTTCCGGAAATCAAGCCCGTCAGGCCGGGTATATAAACCACCACTTTGAAAAAAATGTATATGGCCATCTGTCAACCCCGGCAGCAGGAACTGACCTGTGCCATCAATAACTGCAGCATCTTTCGGCAAGGCTCCTTTTAATACTGCAGTGACGGCTGTAATATTATTTCCCGTTATTTCTACTGTTGAATTGGGGAGGAGTTTTTGTTTTTCTACATCAATCACTGTTACGTTCGTGATGAAGGTCTTTGCTGTGGGAGAAATGATGGCACCTTCATCCAGCCCCAGTAATTTATCTTCCCTTCCGGCAACTTCTGCTGTTGCGTAATCAGCTAATATTTTTTTAGCAAGCAAAACCGTTTTGTCATATACCTGCCAGTAATTCCATTGTCTTATAAAGACAACAGCTTCAGCAACAGGGATACTGTCTGCGCCACTTGCATATTTATTTGCAGCCGTAATAAATTTTGTTTTTTCTTCTTCTGTATTTGCTTTGTTGTAAATGCCCTGTACCTGGTCTTTGCCATGGGCGGGCAAAGGCAAGTATAGAGCATTGAATCCTTTTTCATATTCTTTTTCATAGACGGCAGCAGCATTGTTTTGCAAAGCCAACATGGCCATGCAGTGCATGCGGTAATGAAAACCGGGCACATTTTTATATGTTTTATCCGGAATTGCAAGGGCCGCAAAACTGTCTAATAACTGCACTGTTTCTTTATAATCATTCATTGCAAAATGCAGGCGGAAGAGGTCGTTGAAATAAACATCCCTTACCTTATTGCTGTAAAGTGGTATGGTGGCTGCAGCCAGTTTGTTTATTCCTTTTTGATAATTTGCTGCATCGGTAAAATCTGATTTTGGGAAAAACACCTCTTGGGAAAAACTCTTAACAGCATTTAACAGCAACAGAAAGAAAAGAATTTTTTTCATACAATTTTTTATTGTGTGTTGTAAAATACTGAATATTTAAGACATTTATTTTGCAAAAACCTTTAAGAAAGAGTCATACCTGGCATCATAAAATCTCCAGCTTCCTAATTGCGGAGCTTTAATAGTAATATCTCCCAGGGGTTTAATTCGTTTGCTGTTGAGGTGTGTTTTATTAATTGTAAGCGGTATTGTAACAGCCTGAAAATTATTATAACCTGCGGTATGTGGTACTATAATTTTTTTCCCTTCAAACTCAACTTCAAAATATCCGCCACCAAACATGTGGCCATAACCACTTAGGCGAATAATGACAAGAGCATCTTCGGGCATATAGTTTTTATTAAAAGATATTTTTACCCAACCAGGCTCATTGTCTCTCCACGCACCATCATAAAACCATTGACTGAAATTAATATAATAAGGAGTGTATTGATCATTATAAAAGCCAAAGCTCTTTTTATTATAGGTAAGAGTTACTTTATCTTTTATAACAGGCTCTTTTGCATTTACTAAAAAGCCATATCCTCTTTGCAATGTAGTTTTTAGTGCAAGCCCTGCAAACGAAAGCCAGGTTTTTAATGTTTTTACAGTTGGATAAGCGGCAGGATTTTCTTTTTCTATAATTAACGGGCCAGAATAAATCATAGAATCATCCGGATAAGCTTTACCGCCTGGTTGTGTGTTACGTGGCATGATGTTTAAGTTTTATAAAATTATTGATTACTTTTATTTTGCCTTTCATCCTCAAGTGGTTTAACATAGTTTATTGCTTTTTCTTTTGGCTGTTTAAATACTTCAGGCGTTAAGTATTTTCCTTTATTCTTTGCCTCTTTCTCCACTTCAGGTATTATGCGGTGTTCATTGGCCCAGGCATCCTGCCGTATGCCGGTAACTTGCCAGCTTATTTTTACATTGGGTTTATCTGACTTAATAACAAACCGGTTGTTTTTAATTTCCTCATGCACCCATACCTGAGCCGGCTGGCCAATAACAGTAAGTTGATAACGGTAATCTTTATTTAGTGCATTGAAATAACCGGGCAACTCTACCACAGCTTCGCTGTTTGTACCGGTAACTATATTACCGTTATAGATGTTCATCATATCCGGGCTTTCTACAAAACTGTGGTAGAGATATTTATTGGCCGGGTCTTGTGGGTGATCGATTAAGAAAGATCCCGATGATTTAGATAAGCTGCCTAAGACAGCTACGTTTCCAACAAAATAACCAGCTATGCCATTACCACCCGTTGCTTTTGCATAAATTCCATAAGCGTTACTCAAGTTATTTGAAGATTGAGCCTCTGCGTAAATTCCATAACTGTCACCAGTGCCTGTGCTAAAAGCATGAACAGCCTGGTTTACCGTACTGGATATTCCACCAAAAGCATCAAACTTGCCCCCGTAATTCTCTGTCTGCGAACCTTCTGCCCAGGATTGTATTCCCCAATTTTTTCCTGCTGATACCGTTGCTGCCCTGAAATCTCCCCCCATATTAACTGTTCCGGTACCGCCTGTCTCACCCTTCAATCCTCGGTTAGTAAGGTTTGATCCGGTAGAGTAGGAGTATAATCCATATGAGTCATTACCTGTATTGGTAGTACCCTGGTTAATACTTAAACCATTTGCATTACCACCGGTTCTGCTGCTTACAATGTTTAATTGTGCATTGCCAGTTGTAGCCGTACCTAAAGCTACCTGGCCACCATAGTCATTAAGAAGAAGTTTGCTACTATTTTTACCACCTCTTATGTAAGTATCTTCATTGCTGCTATAATTAAAATGAGATGTGTTTGTGGTGCCAAAAAATGCTGCAGTACCATCTGTCCCATTACCTCTTGCAACAGATAAAGAAGCATTTGGTGATGAGATACCAATGCCTACATTGCCCGTTCCGGAATTATTTTTAAAATAAAAATTCCCTGCTGTTAGTTCCATCTGGTCATCTATCAAACTTTCGCCAACCGATACAAAATTGCCGTCACCAAATAATAGTTTTTTATTCCAGCCTGGTGCAGAACTGTTTGCGCCTATTTTAATAAAGCCACCATAAGTATTGGCATCCACAACCTGCAGTTGGTTAGTAGGAGTAGTGGTACCAATACCAACATTACCATCTACAAAAAAATTGTTTCTCACTTTTGCGTTGCCTGCCACATCAAGCTTTTGTGTGGGGGCAGTAGTACCAATTGCTAAAGTATCAGTTATAAGCAGGTTTTTTCTTACTTTCAGATTGCCATTTACATCAAATTTCTCAGTTGGTGAGCCTGTACCTATCCCCACATTGCCTGCATTGGGGTTATAAATATCATTTACATTACTGCCTTTGTACCAACCAAAAGTTTCTGATTTTATATCGCCGTTATAACTGAGTAATTTCCACCTATTACGAGTTCCATCATAAATAAGTGTAACAGAACCACCAGCATTGAATGAATAAGAAAAAGGTTGATTTATGTTCCCATTAGAATTTGGTTCATAAAGTTCTATCATATTCAAACTGTCTGATGCAGTGGGTATAGGAGTAGTACCTTGCAAATGCTGTAACTGGGTGTAATTAAGATGAGTAATAATAGTTACCATTTTACCATCAGTGCCACCGCTCAAACCAACAACTGTGGGTGGCATAAAAGTTATGCATCCATCATTAATAATATGCAAAACCGATTTTGGCTTTGCAATATTATCAATAAGCATTTTAGTTGGCATAATATCACAAGCTACCTTTACAGTATCACTCAGTAAAGCAAGGTTGCCATTAATAGTAAGTTTTGCAGTTGGATTAGTTATACCAATGCCTACTTTTCCGGTATTGTTGTTTGAAATATCAGATCCATTGATGTCCCAACTACCAATACCGCCGCCACCACCAAAATAATCAAGGTTGTTATAGTGGCTGCTTATTACTTCCCATTTTTGGATAGTTGCGTCATAACGAAGAGAAACAGTGCCACCATTATAAACGGCAAAGGTTGTGCCTGTACCGGTAATTATTCGGTTAGCTACTGCTGCCGTTGCATCATCATTATAAATTTCCATACTGTTTCCTGTACGGTTGTATAATGTTATATTTCTGTCATTTGCTGCTGCAGTTATTCCAGCTATTTGAAAATTGCTAGTAGTACCTGTAAGTTTATAATTACTGAATTTGTTGGTATTAACATCTAACCCATAACTTGTACCATCAGCAACAGTAAGTGTATAGCTTCTTAAAATTAAATCACCGTTTACATCTAGTTTGGCTTGTGGGTTGGTATTACCAATACCTACATTTTGTGCAAATGAAATCTGCGATAGCAGTGTAACAAGTGAAAGCAATAAAATACTTTTTTTCATAACTGAATAATTTGAGCATAAAAAAAATCAATTTTCTTACATCCGGAAAAGCACATTGAGCCATTCCCATAATCTACTTAGCAGGTGGCGGAAAAACTTTAACCCCTTACATTTGTATTTTAAACGATTACTATGACCAAAGAAAAAATACTGGTAATTGGCGCCAGCGGCCAGATAGGAGTGGAACTTACATTGGCACTTCGTAAAATTTATGGTAATGCAAATGTTGTGGCCAGCGATTTAAGGGAACAGAATCCATTATTAGAAGGTACCGGGCCTTATGTTAGCTTAGATGTGATGAACAAAGAGATGCTGCATGTACAGGTAATTCGTCAAAATTTTACACAGATATATTTACTTGCTGCTATCTTATCTGCCACCGGCGAAAAAAATCCTAACCTTGCCTGGAACCTGAATATGGCGGGACTGTTAAATGTTTTGGATATAGCAAGAGAAGAAAAAATAAGCGAGGTTTACTGGCCTTCTTCTATTGCAGTATTTGGCCCCACTTCGCCAAAACAACATTGTCCGCAGCAAACCATTATTGAGCCGGTTACTGTTTATGGCATCAGCAAATATGCCGGCGAATTTTGGTGCAACTATTATCACAAAAGATTTGCTGTGGACGTAAGAAGCCTGCGTTATCCGGGATTGATAAGTTATAAAAGTGCACCTGGTGGCGGCACAACAGATTATGCGGTGGAAATTTTTCATGAAGCGCTGGAAGAAAAAAAGTACGAATGTTTTTTAACCGAAGATACTTACCTGCCCATGATGTACATGCCCGATGCCATCAGGGCTACTATTGAATTAATGGAAGCGCCTGCAGATAAAATTTCAATTCGTACTTCCTACAATATTTCCGGAATGAGTTTTTCACCAAAAGAAATTGCTGCGGCAATTAAAAAGCACATTCCTGATTTTTCCATCAGTTATAAAACAGATTACCGCCAGGCCATTGCCGATAGCTGGCCGCAAAGCATTGACGACACAGTTGCAAGAAACGACTGGGGCTGGAAGGAAGAATATGATTTGGGCGCAATGACAAAAGATATGTTTGAAAACCTGAAAAGTTAAATCAGGCTGTGTTCGTAAGCATATTTAATTAAGCCGATAACGCTGTTGGTTTGTGTTTTTCTAAAAATATTTTTGCGGTGGGTTTCCACAGTGCGTTCGCTAAGGAATAATTTTTCGGCTATTTGTTTATTGCTTAATTCTTTTTCTATCAGTTTTATGATTTCAATTTCCCTTGCAGTAAGGTGAGCTTCCACATTTTCTTTTTTCATTTCACTTGCCTTCGTCATTTCATGCAGCACTTCTTCGCTGAAATAAATGCCGCCTTTCGAAATTTTTTCGAGTGCCTTAATCAGCTCCTGCTTGCCAATATTTTTAAGTACATAGCCTGAAATGTCGGCATCATCAATCATCTTGTTTACCAAATCGCCCTGGCCGCTCATGCTGAGTGCCAGTATTTTTATTTCGGGAAATTTGTTGCGTACCAGTTTTGCCAGTTCGGCACCGTTGAGCACCGGCATCATAATATCAGTCAATAAAATATCTACCGGCTTTTTTTCAAGCAGTGCCAACATCTCCTGTGGCAGTGTACTTTCAATCACCACTTTAAAATAATCATGCCCCTGCAGCAACGATTTTAATCCATCAATTACTATCTGATGGTCGTCCACAATGGCTAAAGAAACTTTTCCGTTTTTCATTTTGCCCTTGTTATTTTATATATATGGCTTCAAGATAAAACAAAATAGCTGTTAAACAATGGGAACATGAATGGCTACTAACGTACCGTTGCCCGGAGAGCTGTCAAAATCAACAGTTCCTTTTAAAAACTCTACTCTGCTCAGGATATTTTTTAATCCAATGCCTTCAAATTGTTGTTTGTCTTTTATATCAAACCCACGACCGTTGTCTTCTATGGTAGCAGCTATGCCATCGCTGTCTTTTATTAAAGAAATGTCAAGCGAACCGGCGCCGGAATGTTTTATCACATTATTTACACATTCCTGTATCACCCGGTACAAAACGGTTTCCACGTTGCTGTCAAGCCGTTCATTCAACCCTTCGGCATGAAGGGTAACTTTTAAAATGCGGTTATCAATTTTATCAATGAATTCTTTAATGGCACTTGCCAAACCATTTTTAAGCAATGCATTGGGCATCATCTGATGGCTTACGCTTCTTATTTCTTTGCAGCTTTCATCTACAAGCGCAATTACTTTATCGAAAGAAGTTTTTTGATACTCATCTTTAAAGGCAATGTCATTTTCAAAAGCAGATAAATTCATTTTTGCGGCGCTCATCATTTGCCCAACGCCATCATGCAGGTCGGCAGCAATTCGCTTTCGTTCGTTTTCTTCGGCAGCAATTACTGCCCTGGTGGCCATGTCCTGCTGTTTCATTATTGCAGCCTGGATTGCCAGTTTGTTTTGCACCTGTCTTTTACGGTAAAAAGTAAAACCAGATAAAACCAGCAGCACAGCACCGGTAACCAAACCCCACAACAGGTAATTCTTTTTTGTTATTTCGGCTTTTTGCAGTTTCAGTTGCTGTTCCTTTTTTTCTGTTTGATATTTTGCATTCATTTCTTCTATCTGCTTCATCTTTTCGCTGCTATAGATGGAATCTTTTAGTGCAAAATGTTTTTTAAGATAATCTAATGAAAGTGCTGAGTTGCCGTTTTTTTCGGCAATGCTGGAAAGCTCCTTATAGTTTCCAAGTAATAAATCAGCAAATTTCATGCGGCTTGCAATTTCATTACTGAGTGTGTATTGGGCAATAGCTTTATCATATTCTGCCTGCTCATTGTACATGGCACCCAGGTCGGAGTAACTGAGTGCAATGGCAAATGTGTCTTTAATTAACAGCCGCAGTTTCAGCGATTCAACCAGATTTTTTTCAGCTTCGCTGAATTTTTTTTGCAATGTATAAACACCGCCCAAAAAATTAAGACTGTAAGCAATTCCCACTGTGTCATTTAATTTTGTTTTGATGGCAAGCGATTTTTTATAACGTTTTACAGCTTCATCATAATTTCCTTTGTATTCAAACACTACACCCGATTCGTTTAAAATGGTAGCCATTTCATTTTCTGCATTCTGCCTTTTGTAAATATCAAAAGCTTCGTCATAATTTAATAATGCCCTGTCAAGGTCTCTTGTTTTACGAAACAGTTTTCCAATCTCATTCAATATTCCTGCCCGTTCCATTTCATCAGCATTTTTGCTAAGAGCAATTAGTGCCTTATAATAATAAGCAGCGGCAGTATCGTATTTCCCTTTAAAATAATAAGCCGTTCCGGTGAGCTTTAAAAAATTTGCAACCGAAACTGAGTCTTTCATTTTTTCTGCCAAATTGTATCCTGCTTCGGCGGTTGCAAGGCAGTCATCAAAATTTTTAAGCAACTGGATATTGGCTAAATCTTTATAAGCGTTTAATTTTTTATCATCTGCAGTATTGCTGTTGATAATTTGTTGCAGGCTGTCAATTTTAAGGGGCTGACTTTTTGCTTGCATGTTTAAGGCAAACAAACAAAGCAACAATATTTTAAACCTGGTAAACTGCATTTGAATGTGATAAGGTTAAAGCCCCAATACTTCTTTCATGCTGAAGATGCCTTTTTTATTATGGATAAATTCTGCGGCCAGCACTGCCCCGGTGGCAAACCCCATGCGGCTGTGTGCTGTGTGAATGATTTCAATATCATCAATGGGCGAACTGTATTTAATGGAATGTGTGCCGGGTGCAGGATCAATTCTT
>JANNAM010000230.1:0-15452 GCA_031384415.1 Bacteroidota bacterium | reverse complement strand
CCCGATGGCGTATTAAATATTGTGCATGGCGATGGACCTAATTGCGGTGAAGCGATTGTAAAACACCCGGACATAAAAGCCATTTCATTTACCGGCAGCACAAGAGCGGGAGAAAGAATAGCTTCTATTGCTGCGCCCATGTTTAAAAAATTATCATTAGAACTGGGCGGGAAAAACCCTGCTATCATTTTTGCCGATTGCAACCAGATAGCTATTGGGTGGGAAAAGATGATGAAAGAAACCATCCGCTCCTCTTTTAGTAACCAGGGACAAATTTGTTTGTGCAGCAGCAGGATTTTAATTGAGAAAAGTATTTACGAAAAATTTAAAGCTGAATTTATTGAGCAGGTCAAACACTTGACCGTTGGCGATCCTTTAGCTGAAATAACAAAGCAGGGAGCAATTGTGAGTAAGATTCATTTTGATAAAGTGATGAACTGTATTGCTGTTGCTAAAGAAGAGGGTGGGAATATTTTATGCGGCGGCAATGCAATTCAACCCGAAGGAAGATGCAGCAATGGATATTTTATTGAGCCAACAGTTATTGAAAATCTTGGACCAAGCTGCAAAACCAACCTGGAGGAAATTTTTGGACCGGTAGTAACTTTACAATCTTTTGAAACCGAAGAAGAAGCTTTGCAATTGGCCAATGCCACCAACTATGGTTTGGCTGCAACCATCTGGACGCAGGATATCAGCAAAGCAAACCGCATAGCAGCAAGAGTACAAAGCGGGATCATTTGGGTAAACTGCTGGCTGGTTAGAGATTTAAGAACTCCGTTTGGTGGAATGAAAAACAGCGGAGTTGGAAGAGAGGGCGGATGGGAAGCATTGCGGTTTTTTACAGAGCAGAAAAATATTTGTGTACAATTTTAAAACCGGAACGCTGATTTTTAAGATTATTATGAATAATGCAGATAAATCATAATAGACCTTAATCATCTTAAAAATCTGCGTTCCAAAATTTATGCATAAAGAAACTATAAACACTGATAAAGCAGCAAAGCCATTAGGTGCATATCCTCATGCAAGAAAAGTTGGCAACTTATTATTTCTGTCGGGCATTGGCAGCAGGAATGCAAAAGACAATGCTATTCCTGGCCTGGAATTAGACAGCGAAGGAAATATTTTGAAGTACGATATCGAAGCAGAATGTCATCAATGTTTTGCCAATGTAAAAGCAGTGTTGGAAGCAAGTGGCAGCAGCTGGGATAAAATTGTGGATGTAACCGTTTTTTTAACCAATATGAAAAAAGATTTTACGGCTTACAATAAAATTTATGGCGAATACTTTACAGCAGTGCAGGCATGCAGGACGACAGTGGAAGTAAAAAGTTTGCCTACACCAATAGCCATTGAATTAAAAGTAATAGCAACTGTAGAATAGAACGCCTGCCTGCCGGCGGGCAAGCTGATTATTATGATAGGGGAGATTTACACAGATGCTATCATAACAAATCCTAAGAATCATAAAAATCTGTGTTCTAAATTTATTATGACATTTGAAAATACTTTAGCATTTGCCAAACAACTTGATGAAGCCGATTCATTAAAACATTTCAGGGAGCAATTTTATATTCCTGTTATTAATGGAAGGGAATCTGTTTATTTCACCGGCAATTCACTTGGCCTGCAGCCAAAAACCACACAGGATTATGTTGTGAACGAACTTGAAGACTGGGCAAACTTTGGCGTGGAAGGGCATTTTCATGCAGCCAATCCCTGGTTCAGTTATCATGAAATTTTTCCGCAGCAGTTATCAAAAATTATTGGCGCCTTGCCCGAAGAAATTGTGGTGATGAATCAGTTAACGGTGAATCTTCATTTGCTGATGACAACATTTTACCGCCCCCAAAAAAAACGATATAAAATTATTTGCGAAACAAAAGCATTCCCATCCGATCAGTATGCACTGGAATCGCAGGTGAAACTGCATGGGCTGAATCCTGATGAAGCAATTATAGAAGTTGCACCAAGAGATGGTGAATATGCAATAAGAACAGAAGATATTCTTACAACTATAAAGCAACATGGCAGATCGACGGCATTGGTTTTATTTGGAGGCGTAAATTATTATACGGGGCAAGTGTTCAATATGAAATTAATTACCGAAACTGCTCATGAGGCTGGCGCTTATTGTGGATTTGATTTAGCACATGCAGCAGGTAATGTTCAATTAAATTTACACGACTGGAATGCTGACTTTGCCTGCTGGTGCAGTTATAAATATTTAAACAGCGGCCCAGGCGGCGTTGCCGGTGCATTTATTCATCAAAAACATATTACTGACACTACTTTGCCAAGGCTTGCCGGTTGGTGGGGTTACGAAAAAGATACCCGTTTTAAAATGGAGAAAGGTTTTAAACCTATTGCAACTGCCGAAGGCTGGCAATTGAGTAATGCACCGGTATTAAGCATGGCAGCACATAAAGCATCTTTAGATATTTTTGAAGACGCAGGAATGGAAAACCTAGTTGTAAAAGGACAGCAATTGAGTGATTATTTATTTTTTATCCTTGATGAAATCAATACAGGCTTAAAAGAGAAATTAATTGAAGTAATTACTCCACGAAATGAAAAAGGCTGCCAGGTAAGTATGCTGATGCTGAAAAAAGGAAAAGAAGTTTTTGATGCATTAAAACAACATGGTGTACTGGCCGACTGGCGGGAACCGAATGTAATAAGGGTAGCACCTGTGCCATTGTATAATACCTTCAGCGATGTATTTACATTTGGGCAAATTGTAAAAGCTATCTTAGAACGCTAAAAACCTGAACGCTGATTATTATGATTATGATGATTTACGCAGATAAAATCATAATCAATCTTAACCATCATAAAAATCTGCGTTCACAATAATGAAAAAGGATACAGTTATAATCGGTGCTGGCTTAGTAGGTTCTTTGCTTTCTATTTATTTAAGCAAAAGAGGATACAAAGTAAAAGTATATGAACGCCGCAGCGATATGCGTAAAGAAAATATGATTGCAGGCCGGTCTATCAACCTTGCGTTAAGCGACCGTGGTATTAAAGCGCTGGAAGAAGTTGGCATTATGGAGGAAATAAAAAAAATTGCCATTCCCATGCATGGAAGGCAAATACACAATGCAGATGGAACAATTGCCTATCAGCCTTATGGAAATGAAGGGCAGTTTATTAATTCGGTTTCAAGAGGAGAGCTTAATAAAAAGCTGATGGATTTGGCAGAACAATATGGTGTTGAAATTTTCTTTAATCAAAAATGCGAAAGTATAAATTGGAAAGAAGATAAAATAATTTTTGAAAACACTATTAATTGCGAACTCTCAACTCTTAACTCCGAACTTATTTTTGGTAGCGACGGGGCCTTTTCTGCTGCAAGGCTTACACACCAATTGCAACACGACCGATTTCAATACCAGCAATATTATATTGACTTTGGTTATAAGGAATTGACTGTTCCTGCTGGAAGCAACGGCAAATTTTTAATGGAGAAAAATGCACTGCACATCTGGCCAAGAGGAAACTATATGCTGATTGCATTACCCAATATTGATGGCAGTTTTACCTGCACTTTATTTTTTCCTTTTGAGGGAACGGTTTCTTTTGCTTCTTTAACCGATAAAGAAAAAGTAAAAACATTTTTCAATAATACTTTTGCTGATGCGGCTGCATTAATGCCCACATTGGAAGATGATTTTTTTAATAACCCTACAGCTTCATTAGTTACTGTAAAATGTTTTCCCTGGATAAGAGAAGATAAATTTGCGTTGATTGGTGATGCTGCACATGCCATTGTTCCGTTTTTTGGCCAGGGCATGAACTGTGGCTTTGAAGATTGTCGTGTATTAAATGAATTGATTGAAAAACATAATGAAGACTGGAATTTAATTCTGAATGAATACCAGCAATTAAGGAAACCAGACGGCGATGCCATTGCAGAACTTGCATTGAATAATTTTATTGAAATGAGAGATAAGGTTGGCGACCCCAAATTTTTATTACAGAAAATAATTGAAACTGCTTTCAGTAAAAAACATCCTGATAAGTGGACACCGGCTTATGCACAGGTAACTTTCAGTGCGCAGATAAGATACAGTGAAGCATTAAAAAACAGCACAAGGCAGGAGGCAATCATGCAGCAGGTGATGGCATTGCCTGGTATTGAAACTGATTGGCAGAGTGATAAAGTAGAACAAAAAATATTAACTCTTTTAAAAGCAGCGCAAGGGTAAAGCATGACAGATAAACTGCAAATACTACCAACAGATTTACTGGATACTTATTGCCAGCAGGTAAATCCTGCACTGGAAACTTTGTTTAATAACTTAAAAGATGCAGCAATATCTACAGACAGTTTTAGTTTTTATACTTCGGTGTCTGCAATTGCTTCCAGTAAAATTGAAGGCGAAAAATTAGAGATAGACAGTTATCTGAAACATAAAATGCTTAACATAGAATATTTAAAAGATTTGGTAGAGAAACCAAACGATTTATACCAGGCATATTTATTTGCACAAAAAAGCACATTAACCTCAGCAAATTTTTTAAAGGCTCATATATTAATTGCAAAAAATTTATTGCCGCAAACTAAACAGGGAGTTTACCGCAAAGGAAATATGGTGGTAATGGAACATAAAACATTCAGGATACAATTTGAAGCTGCTCCTGTAGAAAAAGTGAAGGCACTTATGAAGTTGCTTTGGCAGGATATTATACGCTTACTGCAAAAAGAATTGTCACACACTGAAGTTTTTTACTTTGCATCATTCATTCATATAGCATTTGTAAACATTCATCCGTTTGAAGATGGAAATGGAAGAGCAGGCCGTTTACTGGAAAAATGGTTTATTGCTGAAAAGCTTGGAGAGAAAGCATGGTTTATTCAAAGTGAGTTAAACTATTACAACAATATAAATGCTTACTATAAGAACTTAAACAGGCTGGGTATCTTTTACGAAGAGCTTGATTATTCCAAAGCACTTCCCTTTTTACTAATGTTGCCACAATCCTTAGAACTTCAATAATATTTCATGTATAAATTTCCCTACTACACCGAGCAGGATACCGAAAAGGTAATTGCTTTTATGAAAGAAAATGCTTTCGCATTAATTACCGGCAATGGCGAGAATCGTCCTGTTGCCACACAAATTCCTTTAGAAATAAAAATAAAAGAAGGCCAGATATTTTTAGAAGGCCACCTGATGAAAAAAACTGACCATCACATCGCTTTTGAAAAAAACAATAATGTACTGGTGCTTTTTACCGGGCCACATTGTTTTGTTAGTGCCGATTGGTACACTGACCCAATAATGGGCTCTACCTGGAATTACATGACGGTGCATGCAAAAGGAAAAATATCTTTTACTGATGAAGAAGGAACCCTGAAAGCAGTTAAAGCAGTATCTGATAAATATGTAGGCACTGGTTTAGCAAGTTCTTTTGATAGTTTGCCCAAAGAATATATTGACCACATGGTAAAAGCCATTGTTGGTTTTAGTATTGAGGTAGAAAGTTTTGATAATGTTTTTAAACTGAGCCAGAACAGAGATAAAAATTCTCAAAAAAATATTATTGAGCAGCTGAAAAAAAGAGAAGATAATAATTCTGCAATGATTGCGGAAGAAATGGAACGCAGATTATTATGACGATTATGATTTCGCAGATTAACTTTGTTATATGACAAGAAAGCAATTAATAGAACAGATACAACAAAAAAAATCTTACCTGTGTGTTGGATTAGATACAGACATCACTAAAATCCCCCAACACCTGCAATCACATCCTGATGCTATTTTTGAATTCAACAAACAAATTATTGATGCTACAAAAGATTTATGTGTCAGTTATAAAATAAACACTGCATTTTACGAAGCCATGGGATTGAAGGGCTGGGAAGCAATGGAGCAAACAGTTAATTATATCCCAACTGAACATTTTACAATTGCAGATGCAAAGCGTGGCGACATTGGCAACACTTCATCTCAATATGCCAAGGCGTTTTTTGAAACGCTGAATTTTGATGCCATCACTGTTGCTCCTTACATGGGAGAAGACAGCATTCGTCCGTTTCTGGAATATGAAAATAAATGGACAATTGTTTTAGGATTGACCAGCAACAAAGGAGCTAAAGATTTTGAGCAATTGCGTTTGGTTCCTGAAGACACAAGCCAAAGCAGCGAATTTGTGTATGAAAGAGTTTTAAAGACAGTGGCAAAATGGGGCACCGAAAAAAATTTGATGTTTGTAACCGGCGCAACGCAGGCAACCGAATTTGAAAATATCAGGAACATAATCCCTAATCATTTCTTATTGGTTCCTGGTGTTGGATTCCAGGGCGGCAGCCTTGAAGAAGTAAGTAAATATGGAATGAATAAAGATTGCGGACTTTTGGTAAATGCAAGCCGTGCCATTATTTATGCCGGCGATGGAGAAAATTTTTCCGCAGAAGCTAGAACCATTGCACAGCAATATCAAACCGAAATGGCAGCATACATAAAATGATTTTTATGCAACGGAAAAAGTTTTTACAAAGCATTTCTATAGCTGCCGTTGCTGCAGCAATTCCATTTCCTGCATCTGCAAAAGAAAATAAAAAGAAAAAATATTTTACTGTTGCCCATCTTACAGATACACATGTAAAGCCCGACCCGGTTGCTGAAGATGGAATGCGTAAAGCATTTCGCCATGCCAATGCATTAAATGAAAAGCCTGCCTTTATTATCAATGGCGGCGATGCTATCATGGATGGCATGGCTGCCAGTAAAGAAAAGACGGCGGCGCAATGGCAGGTCTGGAAAAAAATTCTTAGCGAAGAAAATCATTTACCGATTTACCATTGCCTTGGCAACCACGATGCATGGGGATGGCAATTAAAAGAACCAGAAGTAAAGCAAGACCCATTGTATGATAAGGCCTGGGCATTACAGGAACACAAGATGGATAAAAGATTTTACAGTTTTACAAAACAGCACTGGAAATTTATTGTACTGGACAGTGCCCATGAAAACAATGGTGGTTACATAGCCCGGATTGATGATGAGCAATTCAACTGGCTGGAAAATGAACTTAAAAATACAGATACTTCCATTCATGTTTGTATTGTTTCTCATATTCCAATTGTTTCGTTTTGTGCGGCCCTGTTTGCCGAAAAAAACCAGGACAATGGCGACTGGAGAATTTCAAGAGCACTCCTGCATACGGATGCAAGGAGATTAAAAGCATTGTTTCGTAGTTATAAAAATATCCGTTGCTGTATAAGCGGCCACATTCATTTGCAGGATGAAGTAAAATATCTTGGCATAAAATATTTTTGCAATGGCGCTGTTAGCGGCAACTGGTGGAAGGGTGCTTTCCAGGAATTTGACCCTGCTTATGCATTACTGAAATATTATGAAGACGGAACTGCAGAAAGAGAATTTATCAATTACTGATAGAGTTTTGCAATTTTTCCTTCTGCAATCATTGCATCAATGATCAGTTTAATTTCACCGGGCCTTCTTGTTCCAATTAAAAGTAATTCTCCATCCCTGAATTTTAACTGCAGCCCAATATTAGAAGATGCTGATGTATTAATGGCGTTCCCAGTTTTAGCTGTTCCAATCCTGATGCCCCATCCGCCATATTCATATAGAGAATTGTACTCTCTCAAATATGCATCGCTCAGCTCATCCCAACTGATAAAAGTAGTTTTAAACTGAAAAGGATAATAGCGGTAATAAATACCATCACTGTTAATGGTAGTTTTTAATTTGATAGAAAAAACAAAAATTAAAAGCAGCAGAGGAATTATTTCCAATAGTATTAAAACAATATTTGATGCAGGTTTGCTGCCAAAAGGCTGCTTTAAAATAACCTGCTGAATAATGGCATAAATAAAAAGTGCATTGATTGCAATAATGCCAAGCCATGCCCACCAGCGACGAAAAGTTTGTACTTCTTTAAATTCTGTTACACTCATAAAACAAATTCTTTAGTGATTAAATCAGCCAGTTGTTTTGCCCACTTTGCATACTCTTTACCAGATGGATGTAATTTATCATCAGCTAAAAATTCATCTTTATTGCCATCCTTTCTTTGCGATGTGGTAATATCAATAAAATGAGTGTTGAATTTTTGGGCGGCCGATTTGCATACAGCATTATAAGCATCAATTTCTGCAGCAATAATTTTTCTGTCTCTGCCCTGTCCGTCCGGCAGGCGGGCTTCGGCAAAAGGTGTAACACCCCAGTCGGGAATGCTTAATACAAAAACATGATTTGGAATATTGCCTGCAGACTGAATTGCCCTTTGCAGTAAATGTTCAAATTCTATTTCAAAATTTTTAACCGGTCTGCCACGGTATTGATTGTTTACACCAATAAGTAAAGAAACAATATCAAACTGCGTTGTAATTGCAGCAGCATCGATTGCAGCATCCAGTTCATCAGTTGTCCAGCCGGTGGTGGCAATTATTTCTGGTACGGTAATTTTATTTTTTAACAGCTGAACAGCTTGATTTGGAAAATTTTCTTCAGGCAAAACCTGTTCACCAATGGTATAACTATCACCTAAAGCCAGATAAGATAAATGCATACCTAAATGTAAATAAAAAAGCCGCTTCATAAGAAACAGCTTTTAATAAAAAGATTTTAGTAATCAGTATTTCATTGCAGGTTTAAATTTTCCCCATAACTCATTATCAAAACTGCTGGGGCCTGCTGCGCTGCCACCAGCATCATCGCCCAGCCTTACAACCACTATATCCAAACTTGGTATTACGTATATTTTTTTATCATCTTTTCCCAGTGCCATAAACATATCTGCCGGTGCGTTGGGCGCCAGCGATGTTGGAAAAACAATCTGGCTGCCCGGAACCATTGCAGATGCCTTACCATTAAGCCACCATAAATACCCATAACTTAAATTAAAGCTTTGTGCAGTATTTACCATTGCAGTATAATAAGTCTGGTCAGTTAAAAGCTGTGTGCCATTCCATAAACCTTTTTGTAAAGTAAGGCTGCCAAACCTTGCCGCTTCTCTCGTGGTGCAGTACATAATATGGTTCAGCCAGAAAGCATTGGGCATTCCTATTTTGTCAAAGAGCTTTTCTTTGCAGTATGCATTCCATGTTTTACCGCTTGCTGCTGCCATTACATCATGTACTAAATGATAGGGTGCGTTGTGATAAGCCCAGCGGTTGCCTGCATCTGCTTTGTACACAAGGCAGGATGGTGTTGTGCAGTCAGGATCTGGCACAGCATCATCCAAACCGGTTGTCATGCACAACTGATGTTTGACTGTAATTAAATTTTCTTTTGCAAGCGGCAATGATGTCCAGCCGGTGCCTAAGTATTGCGATACTTTGTTATTAATGTTGATTAATCCATCCTGCTGGGCAAAGCCTGCTACTAATGCAGTAACACTTTTACCTGCGCTGGCTATGTAATACCGGCTGTCTTTTGTCCAGCCATTCCAGTATTGTTCTTTTACTATTTTGCCATGATGCAAAACAATAAGGCCATAAGTGCTTCTGGTAGCTGCAAAATCAAAAGCTTCCTGCAGTTTGGTTTCATCCCAGCCAAGTGATGCTGCAGTTTTTGTTTCCCAGGTATCGCCGGTTAATGGAGGATAATAATAAGATGCAGGTACAATCGGGTCAACAGTAGCCCCGCCACTATTTTTTTTACAACTGAAAACTGAAACGGAGCAAAGAAGCAGTAAAAGGTATTTCATAAAATAATTTGTTGATAGACTTAAGTGGATATTAAACGTTTAAATCTGATTATTATTTTTCTCTAACTGTTTAATCATATTACGGCAAATGAATAGTGGTATTAAACCAATAATTCCAAAACTGCAGTCAATTAAAATATGAAAGAAAGGGATTTGGCGAATTGGCCCTGCAATAAAGGCCAGGGGAATTACCGCAATGCAGGCCAATATAGCCCAGTCAATAATCCATTTGTTTTTTACAGGGTCTTTTAGTGGACCTATAAAAGCCAATGCAATTATTATGTGAGCAAAAGCCAGCCAGTCGTATCCATAAGCCAGCATGGGATATTTTGCATTGGTTTCTTTCAATGCATCATAACAGCTTTGCAGCCAGCCCAGCATAAAGGAAGGAATTAAAGAAGGATGATTGAGCAACCAACGCAATTCTGTTTCTACAGGAAATGCAGTAATGCCGCTGAGTATTAAGGCAACAATAAAGAATAAAATAAGCAGGCGTATTTTTTTTAGTAAAGACATTTTTAATTTTAGATATTACCAATTTCTGTCCACGTCAAAATGGAGTGCAATTCCACATTTGCATAAAATTGCAAAAATGGAATTTCGGGCTGTAACCCAATATCATCAAGGTGTTTTTTTAGGCTTCCCATGTTTAAAACTTCCAATAGGAGATGAATACCATGGTACTATATCAACTGCAAATAATCCTGCGGCAACAGCAGGGTCAGTCTGTACATACTTTTCAGCCTCTTCTTTCGTTTTACAGTCAAAAACAAAAATGCCCCGCCATGCCAAATCATTTTTACCAAATGGCCCGGCTACTTTTAATATACCTTCATAATACAGTCTGTTTATATTATCCATGTGGCCTTTAAATAAAAGCTGCTTTTGTGCAGAATCAAAATCCTGCTTTGGGCCGGTTTTAATCATCACAAAAAAGTATTGCTCAATTTTATCTTCTGGTCGTTCTTTTTTAACTGTAGTTTTTTTGGATTGGCTATAAGAAGCAAAACCCAATACAATTGCAGTTAACAGGAAAACAATCTTTTTCATTTCACAAATTTTTCTAAAGCTATTAAAAACTGAGGGAATTGGGCTTGCCATTTTGTAATTATCTTTGCATCGCTTTGCTCAATAAAGGTATGACGTACAAGAGTGCGACGCAAGAATGCTAAATAGAATTACCAATGCTTGTTACAAAAAAATATTACATAATCTTCTAAACAATCTTCTCCCTAAGTTCTCCGCTGTGGCGGAGATAGGGGCATAAACTTCAAACCAAAACGATGGCTGCAAAAACAGATAACTTTCAATCTCCTGATTATTTTAATGTTGATGAACTGCTTACAGAAGAACATAAACTGATAAGAGAAACTGTACGCAATTATGTAAAAAAAGAAATTTCGCCAATTATAGAAGACTATGCACAACGGGCAGAGTTTCCGCAGCAGATTGTAAAACAAATGGGTGAGCTGGGTGTGTTTGGCCCAACAGTGCCTGTGCAATATGGCGGCGGCGGATTGGATTATATTTCTTACGGATTAATGATGCAGGAACTGGAACGTGGCGATAGCGGTGTTAGAAGCACAGCATCTGTTCAGGGCTCATTGGTAATGTTTCCTATTTATCAATATGGCAGCGAAGAGCAACGCAATAAATATTTACCCAAATTGGCAAGCGGCGAATGGCTTGGATGTTTTGGATTAACAGAACCCAATCATGGCAGCGACCCAAGTAGTATGCTTACTAATATTAAGGATGCCGGCGGCCATGTAATTTTAAATGGCGCAAAAATGTGGATTAGCAATGCACCATTTTCTCAAGTGGCTGTTGTATGGGCAAAAGATGAAGCAGGTGATATAAGAGGTGTGATTGTGGAAAGAGGAATGGAAGGTTTTACTACACCAACAACGCATGGTAAATGGAGTTTAAGAGCAAGTGCAACAGGCGAATTGGTTTTTGACAATGTAAAAATTCCTAAAGAAAATATTTTACCAAATGTAAAAGGATTGAAAGGTCCGCTGGGTTGTTTAACAAAAGCCCGTTATGGAATTGCTTGGGGCGCTATTGGTGCTGCAATGGATTGTTATCATACTGCACTGGAGTATAGCAAAGAAAGAATTCAGTTTGGAAGGCCGATTGGTGGTTTTCAATTGCAACAAAAAAAATTGGCGGAGATGGTAACTGAAATTACCAAAGCACAATTATTAAACTGGCGGCTTGGTACTTTAATGAACGAAGGAAAAGTAACACCACAACAAGTGAGTATGGCAAAAAGAAATGCCTGCGAAGTAGCCACCAATATTTGCAGAGATGCAAGGCAGATGCTTGGCGGCATGGGCATTACCGGTGAATATCCTGTTATGCGGCACATGATGAACCTGGAAAGTGTAATTACTTATGAAGGCACACATGATATTCATTTGCTTATTACTGGGATGGATGTTACGGGGTTGAATGCGTTTAAATAGTTATGAGTTATGAATGATAAGTTATGAGTGAAGGGAAAAGTATAATAAAGGATAAGAGTTTTCTTTTTGCAAAGAGAATTGTTAAGTTGTATAAGTACTTAACTGAAACAAAAAGGGAATTTGTACTGAGCAAGCAACTGCTGAGAAGTGGAACGGCTGTTGGTGCTTTGGTTAGAGAAGCACAAAATGCCGAAAGCAGAATGGATTTTGTACATAAACTTGGAATAGCGCAGAAAGAATGTGATGAATCTTTATATTGGTTAGAATTATTGTATGAATCCGATTTTTTAACTCAAAAGGAATTCAGGAGTATTCACAAAGAAGCGTCCGATTTATTAAAAATGATAAGAAGTGCAATTATTACGACAAAAGCTAAGAAGTAAAAACTCATAATTCATAACTTATAATTCATAACTAAAAAGAGACTAATGAGTATAAAGAATATTAGCGTTATCGGTGCAGGAACAATGGGCAATGGCATTGCACATGTATTTGCACAAGCAGGTTTTAAAGTTATATTGGTAGATGTAAACCCATCGCAATTACAAAGAGCTTTGGATACCATTACTAAAAACTTAGACAAGCAACTTACCAAAGGAACCATAACAGAAGAACAAAAAAAATCAACGCTGGCAAATATTGCCATTTCATCCATCATTGCCGAAGGAGTTAAAGATGCACAACTTGTGGTAGAAGCTACAACAGAAAATGTGCCTTTAAAATTATCCATCTTTGAACAGGTGGATACTTATGCACCGGCAGGATGTATTCTTGCCACCAACACTTCATCCATCTCCATTACAAAAATTGCAGCAGTAACCAAAAGGCCAGAGCTTGTTATTGGTATGCACTTTATGAACCCGGTGCCAGTGATGAAGCTGGTAGAGATAATAAATGGTTATGCCACCAGCAAAGAAGTAACAGCAACAATTGTTGAGCTGGGTAAACAGTTGGGTAAAGTGCCATGTGCTGTAAATGATTATCCGGGTTTTATTGCCAACCGTATTTTAATGCCCATGATTAATGAAGCCATTATTAGTTTGTATGAAGGCGTTGCCGATGTAGAAGCTATTGATACCGTAATGAAATTAGGAATGGCACACCCAATGGGTCCTTTGCAATTAGCAGATTTTATTGGTCTGGATGTTTGCCTTAGTATTTTAAAAGTATTACAAGATGGTTTTGGAAATCCCAAATATGCACCATGCCCATTATTGGTAAATATGGTAATGGCTGGTAAGCTGGGAGTAAAGAATGGTGAAGGGTTTTATGTTTATACTGCGGGGAGTAAAGAGTTGGTGGTGAGTGAGCGGTTTAAATAAGAAACACAATATGATGGATACAGTAGGCATAATACTTGGAGTCATTATAATTATACTAGTGTATAAATTTTTTCAAAGTCCATATTATGAAGAAGTATTGGAGGATAATAAAAAAAATAAGAAAGTAAGAGAAATATTTAAAGAACAAGGAATAGCCAATCCAAATATCTCTTCATTTACATTATTGCAAAAGAATAAAGTGTTTGAGCTTTATGGAATTAGAAGTAAATTAGTTAATACATTTTCTATAGGAAAACCCAGAGAAGAGGCTTTAATAAAAGCTGGTTATATAATTTCCGAATTCCCATCAGACTTTAATCTTCAAGTTATAAAGGCAAAAACATTTACTGATAAAGAAAAAAAGGAAGGTTTTCTATACACATATAGTTTCATTACTCACAAAACAAGTTGTTATAAGATTAACAATAATAAAGCTTCGCAATATCCACTATACACAACACCAGGTGTTAATGTTGTTAGTGGGGATTTAGTTTCGGTGTGGGAAGGTGTTTTTGCAAAGAATGAATTAAAAAAAATAGATACGGCGATTAGTGAATTTTATCTCTTACAAAGAAAATAAAATAATTTAAGCTAAATTGATTAACTATTGCTTTTACTAAAAAAAGATTACTGTAAATTTACTCCATGCAAAAACCCACAAAACCATACGATAACAAACGCATCTTTTGGGATGTTGATGCCGAAAAGCTGGACTTTGATAAAAAGGCTTCTTTTATTATTGAACGGGTATTTGAAAGAGGCGATGTGGAAGATATTAGGATGTGCATTAGATTTTATGGGCAAAACAAGGTTGTTGAAGCCTTAAAAAATGCTAAATGGCTTATGCCACAAACTATACAATTGGCTTCAGCAATATTTAATAATGAACCCGAAGATTATAAATGTTATACACTTCTACAGTCCAATCCTCAACACTACTTATATTAAAACAACTAATGCAGATTCCTGCTTTAGAAAATTTTTATTTAGTAGGTGGCACTAATCTTTCATTACGTTATGGGCACAGATTATCTATTGATTTAGATTTATTTTCAACTAAACCTTTTGATAATAATGAGTTGAAAGAAGAAATTCAAAAATACTTTCCGGCCTTTAGTGCCAATACAACCAAAAATCCAATTGGCTTATTTGGTTATTTAGACGATTTGAAAATTGATTTTGTAAAGCATAACAACTACGAAGTAATTGATAATTTTATAGTTGAAGACGGGATAAGAATGTTTGGAGATAAAGACATTATAGCAATGAGGATTTTTGCTATTTTAAAAAGAGCGGTAAAAAAAGATTTTTGGGATATTGCAGAGCTCTTAAAGCATTACTCATTAGAGCAATCTATTTCTTTTTACAACAAAAAGTATCCCGACAATCAAATGCTCATATCTGTGCCACATGCTTTATTATATTTTACAGATGCCGAAGAAAGTGAAGAACCTATAAGCTTAAAAAAACAAACCTGGGAGAAAGTAAAAAAAGAAATTAAAGGGTATATTCAATCTTATATTAACCCATGAAACTCCGCTTCCTCCTTCTCGGCTGCAAACCCAACGGTAGAAATACCGAACAGCACGATAGCTTCTTTGGCATTGGCAATTCATTAAAAAATTTACTACCGCAGATAGAAAATTTCTGGCCAGATGCCGGTAAAATTCATATTGATTCATGGAGAACAGTAACTGCTGTAGATGGTTATTCAATAAAAATTGTTGCAAAAGAAGAAGCACCTGCAAATACCCAAAACAAATTGTTCTTCCTTAACCTTGGTGGCTACAAACCAAATGACCTAGAAGAGTACCATTATAAATTATTGGCTGTTGCAAAAGATAAAGGCGAAGCAGTAGCACATGCAAAACAAACAGCTTTCTATTTACACACAGGTTTTAGCGGAGCAACTTCTCATATAGATGATAAGTAGGGCGTAGATGTAGATGATGTGTATGAGATTGCAGAC
>JANNAM010000225.1:0-12779 GCA_031384415.1 Bacteroidota bacterium | reverse complement strand
CAGGGGTACAGTTTTTTGTAATGAGGAGTAAGCAGTGAAAACCCCGCTGAGACAGATAAGTTAATAAATGGCAGGTATTTAATACGGAGTATTCACAACAGCGGGGTTTCACGGGAGAAGTTTTTGTAATGAGGAGTAAGCAGTGAAAACCCCACTGGGACAGAAGTGTTGGTATTTTACAGGCATACTGCTAAGTTAATAAATGGCGGTATTTAATGCGGAGTGTTCACAACAGCGGGGTTTCACGGGAGAAGTTTTTGTTACAGGGAGTAAGCAGTGAAAACCCCGCTGGGACAAAAAACCCTGCTGGGACAAAATTTAATACAGCCTTATTTCTCAATATGCTTTAATAGCTTTTCAATCATTACTGCATTAAATTTTTCGGGTTCTTCTTCCAGCGGCCCATGCCCCGAGTTTTCGAACCATATCATTTCTTTGTAAGGTGCTTGTAATTTTTTTAAAAATGCTTCTGCTAAAACCGCCGGTACATTCCAGTCGTGCCTGCCGGCAATAAAATATACCGGAATATCTATCCTGGTTATGGTTGAAAAATCGGCAGAAAAAAGATCTTTCTCAAGGCGGCGGGCCGAATAAAAAAAGCCTTTATTCCAGTCGTAGTTTTTGTAATCGGCATATTGTGTCATTGCTTTTTCCACAGCGGTATCCGACCGGGGGTTAAATACCGCTCCGCCATATTTTGAAACAAGTTCATATTGTTTCATAAAACAATCGAGTGGGTTATTGCATAAGCTGCTGTCTCGCTGGCCAAGGCTTTTTAAAATCTTTAAAGTGGCGGCATCATTTTTTTTCCTGGCTCTTTCGCCCAGCCATTGTTGCGTTACTTCCATTGCCTGTTTCATATTAATAACCTGCGAAATGCCTGTGTATGCTATATAATCCTGGGGATGCTTTTGTGCAAGTGTAAAGCCAATGCAACTGCCCCAGGAAAAGCCGGCGAGGAATATTTTTTTTTGCTTAAATTTTTCTTTCAGTATTTGGGTTAGTTCATAAGCATCGGCAACCATCTGATTTAATGTAAGGTTTTGCGCCATGGAGTCATTGAGATATGATTTTCCGCAACCCCGTTGGTCCCAGGTGGCAACGATAAAAGATTTTGTGAGGCCGGCATTAAAGTAACGGAGTTGCGGCGTTTGCGGCCAGCCCGGGCCACCGTGTATAAACAGCAGCACCGGGTTTTTATCCGATTCGCCTGTTATTTCAACATATTGTTTTGCACCTCCAATATCCATCAGCAATTTTTCTTCAACCGGTTTGGCAGGCAAATCGGTATCAGCGTTTTGTTTATTTGGCTGATTGTTACAGGCTAAAAGAAGTAATAATGAAAATAAAACGGGAACAATTTTTTTCATACAAATAATTAAAGTGGTTGGTGTAACCGGCGCACAAAGACTGGTAGTGAAAAAACCTTTTGCCGCCTCATAAATATAAACAGAATGTTAGTGAGCACAAACACCGTATGTTTTTTTGTGCCGCTGGTATTTTTGCCCTGTTCAGTTGCATTGATAGCAGAAAATGTTGCCGGCGGGGCAAATATTATGTAAAGATGAAAACACACGAGCGGTAGCAATAAATGAAATCCATTCATTAGTTTTAGCACTTAAAACAAAAAATTATGACAACACAGGAAGTAGCCAGCAGGCTTTATGAACTTTGCCTTAAGGGCGAGTACGAAACAGTAAAAAATGAACTGTATGCCAACAATGTAACCAGCACCGAATCGAACATGCAGGGACAAAGGGAAACCGCATCGGGCATTGAGGCCCTTAGGGAAAAGGGAAAAAAATTTAATGAAATGGTGGAAGAAATGCACGGTGGTTATGTGAATGAACCCAAAGCGTATGGCAATTACTTTTTTATGGAGATGGGCATTGATGCCACTATGAAAGGTATGGGCCGTATGAATATGAATGAAATGTGCAAATACGAGGTAAAGGACGGCAAGGTAATTTCGGAAGAGTTCTTTTATTAAATTTTGATGAGTTTTTCTGTGGCCGGTATTATTACCGGCCACAGCTTTAAAATCTAAAGCTGTGCCACGAACAAAGGTGGAAAATCTATATCAGCCCAGCTCTTTAATCATCCATACATCGCAGCCTGTATGTCCGCTGTTGCCCTGAGCACCGGGTAAATAAGTAAAGCCAAATTTTTCATACATAGGGATGGCTAATTTTAATTCGGGCATCGTTTCTAAATAAATTTTAGTAAAACCTTTTTCTTTTGCGGCATCAAAGCATTTTTCCATCAGCATTTTTCCAATGCCTTTGCCCCTTGCTGCCCGGGATAAATACATTTTTACCAGTTCGCAGGTGCCGGCTGGTAAGTTTTCGGTAGGGTAAATGCCTCCGCCGCCGGCTACTTCATTATTTATTACTGCAACAAAATAAGCAGAGCGTGGGTGCCGGAAAACCTCGTACAAATTATCGGTGGTTGGGTCAAAGTAAACTGTGCCCGGTTTGGCGGCATTAAATTCTTCGAGGCTGCGGCGTACAATAATGGCAAGGGCAGCGTTGTCGGCGGGTTCAATATTGCGGATGGTAATATTATTCATGAGGGCTAAAAGTATTTTATTTTGTTATCATTAAAAAGTCATTTAATCCTGAACTTACAGCACTAAGTTTAACAGCTTAATTTCTTTTCACCAAAATCATTTACTTTAGAGCCTTAAACTAACAGCAACCAATTGGCGGAAACAATAAAATATAGCGAGGAAGAACTGATAATGCGGCTACGGCAGCAGGACCAGGGTGCGTTTTCGTATCTCTACGATAATTATGCTGCCGCCCTCAATGGCGTTATTTACCGCATGGTAGAGGACAAAGAATTGTCGGAAGATATTTTGCAGGAAGCTTTTGTTAAAATCTGGAATAATTTTGCAGCATACGATGCAGGCAAGGGCCGGTTATTTACATGGATGCTTAACATCGCAAGAAATCTTACGATAGATACACTACGCAGCAAGGGCTATAAAAAGCAGCAGAAAATCTCAAGTGATGAAAACTCCGTAAGTAACTACACTGACAATAGCAGCGGTGCCGAGCGGTTTGATGCAATGGGGCTGCGTAAGCAGTTGTCGGTTTTAAAACCGGAGCAAAGAGGAATTATTGAAATGGCCTATTTTGGCGGCTATACCCAGGATGAAATATCTAAAGAACTGGGCATTCCGCTGGGAACCGTAAAAACAAGAATGCGGTCGGCAATTATTGAATTAAGAAAAACGTTAGAATACAATTAATAAAGTGAATGTAAACGACATCATATCATCCGGGCTGCTTGAGCTTTACGCTGCAGGTCTTTCTTCTAAGGAAGAAACGCTGCAAGTGGAGCAATGGGCTGCCGAACATCCAGAAGTGAAGGCAGAATTAGCCGGCATAGAAAGGAGCCTGGAAAGGTATGCAATGACAAATGCCATTGAACCAGATGCTTCGGTTAAAGAAAAGGTATTTGATACGATACAGGGTGGTTTATCTGAAAAAACAGCTATCATTAAAGAACTGAATATTTCCACACCGGCAAAAGTAATATCCATGCGTTCTTACTGGAAAATGGCTGCCGCCGCTTTTGTTGTTTTATTAATTGGCAGTGCGGTTTTAAATGTGGTGCTGTACGATAAATATTCTACCGCCAATAAAGGCCTTGCCGAAACAAAAGAATTGCTGGCACAGGAAATGGTGAATAATGATGAAATGAAACATGATATGGGCATTGTGCAAAACCCTTACAGCATGCCGGTGGTGCTAAAAGAAATGGATTCCACATTAGATACCAAAGCAAAAATATTCTGGATGCAAAATACTGGAGAAGTAATGGTAGATGCCAGCCATTTGCCAGACGCACCAGCAGGAAAGCAATACCAGTTTTGGGCAATTGTAGATGGGCAGCCTGTAAGCGGCGGTATGATTGTTACCAATAATAAAGGCATGAAATACCGCATGCAGCCAATGAAATCATTTGGCAAAGCGCAGGCTTTTGCTATCTCTCTCGAAAAAGAAGGCGGTAACCCAACACCAACAAAAGTGGTGAGTATGGGTAAAGTTATTTAAGGGGCCTCTCCCTCATCCTCCATCTCCTTAAGGAGATGGAGCGGTACTTCTAAACATCTCCAAATATTTTTTCTTCCAAATCAGCTTTAAATCTTTTTTCATCAAAGCTTTCATTATTCTCCTTTTTTTCTATCACTCAATCTTCGTAACAATCTTCCAGTTATTCCCTTCTCCTAAAGGAGAAGGGAAAGGGATGAGGTTTTAATATTTTTTTCAAAAACTAAATCCAATCTTTTTCATCTGCCGTATCTGTATTTATAAATCATTAATTCAAAAAAAATAAAAACACATTTATGAAACAGGTTAAAAAATTATTCCTTGTAGCATTTGCTGCTGTAATGGCAAACGTTTCATTTGCTCAAATGATGAGTAAAGAAAAAACAGTAGAAGTTGGTGGCGCTGCCATGTATCCTTCTAAAAACATTGTAGAAAATGCAGTAAACAGTAAAGACCACACCACACTGGTGGCAGCAGTAAAAGCAGCCGGTCTGGTAGAAACTTTACAAAGTGCAGGCCCGTTCACCGTATTTGCACCAACCAACAATGCATTTGCAATGTTACCTGCCGGTACAGTAGAAACTTTGCTGAAGCCAGAAAACAAAGCTATGTTAACAGGTGTATTAACTTACCATGTTGTTGCAGGTAAATACAATGCAAGCGACATTGCCAAATTGATTAAAGCTGGCGGCGGCAAAGCAGAATTAGCTACAGTGGCCGGTGGTAAATTATGGGTAATGATGAAGGGCAAAAAAATAGCTATTAAAGATGAAAAAGGCGGAATGGCTTATGTGACTATCAAAGATGTTAACCAAAGCAATGGTGTTATACATGTAATTGACCATGTAGTATTACCTAAATAATTTTTATCCAAATTTGTAAGTTAGGTTCATGTTAAGTTGAAGCCCTGTCTTTTTAGGCGGGGCTTTTTCATTGAACGTATTTAACGCTTTATCAACTGGCCACGTACATCGCCGGCAGGTGCAAAAGTAGAATGTATATCTACATAAAAATTATTGTTCAGCAATTCTGCTTCATCGGCAGCCGACAAAGCAGTAGTTGAAAAAACAATAGGAAAAGTAAATGGTGATGAACCAATGGAATATAAAACCGGGCCGTTTAAGCCTGCTGCATTTACATGCAGATGAACAGCCGTAACCACATTGCCACTGTAATTAATGGTAAGCTGTAATATTTTGGTGCCTGAATTATAAGTGGCTTTTAAACTTCCGTTTCCGCCAAGTGTAAAGGGCGGCACCACATTACTACGCAGCATGGTATCAGAAAAAGTATAAGTAACCGGCCCGGGAGTATCATTTTTTTTACTGCAGCTAATAAATATCAAACCTGTAAAAACAGAAACCAGTAAAAAAATTTCTTTTAAACGCATAAATTGTTTTTTGGAAAAATACAACTTTCTAATGAATAAGCTGCCCCCTTATCTCACCGCCGGGGTATGCAGTTGAATGCAGGTCAACGTAATAAAGGTTGTTCATTAAATCAATTTCCTGGAATTGGGTAAGTATACGGTTGAATAAAACAGGAGGGCCAATTACTGTACCCATGTCAATTTCGATACTGCCATTGGCGCCGGCAGCAGCTTTATGAACATGCCATTGGTTTGGAATAAAGCCTGTATATGAAACCAAAAAAACAAGTGCATTGGTTACGGTATCATAAGTGGCCGATACATTTCCGCTGGCCATGGAACTATTTGTTGGTACTACATTAAAACCATTTAAAAAGGCTGTGAAATTTACCTTATTTAAATTAGGGTCGGTTCCATTGCTTTTTTTGGAGCAGGAAAATAATAATATAACCGCAGAAATAATTATTGAAAATGCAGTAAATCTTTTAAGCATAATTTATTGTTTGTAAAATTTATTTTCACAAAGGTCTGTAATTTTTCTTATCCGGGTTTGCTGTAATTTGCACAGGCAGTTACAAAAAATACTTTTGTGATTTTATTGTGTTTTATTCAGCAAAGAATAAATGGCGCTGTCGCCAAACTTTCCCCGAAAAAAGAAATCTTCTTTAAAATAAGCTTCTCTTACAAAGCCGGTTGATTCTAATATTGCTGCCGAACCTTTGTTTGCCGGATTGATGTGAGCTTCAATACTGTGCAGTTGCATCTGGTTAAATCCAAAATCAATAACAGCCAGCAGCGCTTCCTTCATAATACCTTTGCGCCAGTAATCAGGGTGAAGCATATAACCAACTTCGGCCCGGTAATGTTGTTTTATAATCCGCCAATGGCCAATGGTGCCGATAAGTTTGGCGGGATTTTCTTTTAAAGCAATAGCCCATGTGATACCATCATTTTTTTCAAGCAAATCTTTAATAACGTTGATAAATGTTACTGCATCGTCAATAGAAGCTGCCCTTTCCTTATCTATGTATTTCATAGTGTCGGGGCTGCTACGCAGAAAAAAAAGTTCGGCTGCATCATCATTTGTAATGCGGCGCAATAAAAGCCTTTCGGTATTTATTTCCGGAAAAGGGGCGAAGTTGGGTTGCAGCATATTTGGAAAGCCTCTATATTTTCTATACTATTTTATTTTTCTCTTTGCTGCGGCAAATTCCTGTGCCGCAACTGCTGTGTTTGCTTTGGCTGCATAAAACAGTCCGTTTTTTTGCCCGTTGCTGTCTGTCATTCCGTATAACACCATTTTATTGGCCGAAAACTTTAAACTGTATTTATCTTCACCAATTACTTCAGACGGGTCATTCTTTTTTCTTCCCTCAAAATAAATATCGCTGGTTGCTGCATCATAAGTGCCTTCTACAAACTCAATGGCTTTTTTACCTTTTTTGCCTTTGTAATATTCCACCATATTGGCATCGCTGCTGTCTGCGGCAAGATAAGTCCACAGCAGTTCGCCTGTAACAACCGCCCCGTCTTTTATTTCAATCCTGAAAATGCCGGTAAACAATTCGGTGGTATTTACTTTTGTCCATTCGCCCTTAAAATATAAAACCTGGGCTGACAGGGCCGAAGAAAAAAACATAACTGCAATAACTATTATTATCTTTTTCATAATTTTTTTCTTAAAAGTAGAGATAATCCTGTAAAATGCAAGATAATATAATCAATTACTTATTTTCGGTTTGGCGGTAAATGATCTTTCTTTCTTTTAAATAATTAAGTATGAAATTAAAACAGTTTTCATCTTTACCCACCAGCTCGGGTGGAAAAACACCCCTGGCAGTAAACAAATTTTCGATAAGTATATTTAATGCAGCAGTGCAGGTATAGCCTGTTGTGCGGCTCATCGAGGATGTTTGACTGCAAACATCGTATTCATCAAATAAGTTGTAACAAATAGTTTTTGCTTTTCCATTCTCTGTTCCTTTTATTACCACCTCCATCAGTGTAAATTCTTCTTCGGCGGCACCCAGTTTCCATTTGTCAAATAAAATGGCAGATGAAAATTCAAGTGGAGAAATAAGCTGCCCTTTAAAATTAACCGGCGTTGCATCAAAGAATCCTGCTTTCAGTAATGCTTTCATCAGATCAATATGTCCCGGGTAACGCAAAGTTTTTTCTTTCATATCCGGAATATGTTTCATGGTAAATAACAGCGAACGTAAACCATCAGTATTAAAACTTTCCAGAGTGCCTACTTCTTTAAAATCAACCAGGGCTGCATCGCTTAATGCAGGTTTGGTAACTACAAAACCATTTTCCATGTAACGGGCCGGCCTTGTATATTCTTCCAGCACATCGGCAGGAGAGAAGGGCGCTTTGTATTCAAATGGTTTCACTCTATGTTTTGGCAGACCACCTACCAAACATTCAAATGATGAAATTTTCATGCGTTCATTGTAATATCCCAGTATCAAATTGCTCATGCCCGGTGCTACTCCGCAATCTGTTATGACGGTTACATTGTTTTGTTTGGCAAGTGCATCTAATTGCAAGGCATCCTCCGGAAAAAAAGAAATATCCACTACATTATGTTTTGCTTTGATGATTGCTTCCAGTGTTTTGTATCCCATAAAACCCGGTACGGCGCTTACAACAAAATCAAAAGCGGAAAGCATTGCGGGATAATTTTGGTAATTACTTAAATCTGTTTTTATGGTTTTAACTGCACTGCTTTTATCTGCCAGCAGTTGCAGCGATTGTTCACTTGCATCAAAAGATGTGATATTATATTTTTTGGCTAAATCAAGTGCCATTGCCCGGCCAACCATGCCGGTGCCTAATATTGCTATTTGCATAAAATAAATTTTAGTACCCCTGAATTAAGGTAGGAGATTATGTGGTATAGTATGTTGTAAATCTGGTAATAATTGATTCAAATTGCCTTTAAAAGAATCTATCCCGAAGTGCTATTCATCCAGATGGACATACAGGCGGAGAGCCTGTAAAAATGGGTCTTATTTTTTGATTGATGCATCATGTAACTGAACCAAACAAAAGTAATCAATCTTATTTACCCGAATAAAAAAAACCTCCCGTTAAGAGAGGTTTTACATTTTAAAATATTAATCAGTTATGGCAGGCCTCCTGTTCTGGTGCCGCCGGCGTTGTAAATAGTAATATTGCCATCCTTATTATCCATTGCACCTGCAAAAACAATACGGGTGTTGCTTTGGTTATACACTCCAATTCTTCCTCCTGCATCTGGAGTAGAGAATTTTAAATACTCTTTGTTATTTTTTCCCATTAAAGAAAAATATCCGCCACCGCCTTCAGTGTATGTTAACCAGGCAAGTTTTTCTCCGTACTTATCATTCACCCTGAAGTAACCTGAATTAGCTGTGGTGGTGCCCACTTCAAAAATTTCCTGGCGGTCGCTGTTAAACAAAGCCATGTAACCACCGCCATCTGTTGTACGTGTTACTTTAAAGTTTACTTCGCCATCATTGTCAAAAGTATTGATGCCTCCGCCACCGCCGTCAGAAGTAAAGACCTGGAACAATTTTCTGCCAGATGGCGTGTAGGTAGTAACAAGTCCGTTGCCTTTTTCGGTATTCATTTCAGCAAGTATGTCTCCATTGTTATTAACTACCTGAAAGCTTTTTGCTTTTATCACATCAGGCACTGATGCTTTATTATTGAAACTAAAAAGCAAAGAGCCCGAAATACATACAACTAGAAATAGTGCAATAAAACGATAAGTACGAACCTGTTTTTCCAGCCGGTTCATGCGTAAATCAATGTTGGTCATGATGATTGGTTTTAATTATTTAGTAAAAAAATACTTTCAGTTTCGAAAGGTAATCAAAATAAAAAAATATTTCTGTATTTATCTATACCCAAAAGACGGTATTTTTTAAAAACTGCTGGTAAATTATTTAACCCTTTGTTTACAATGGCGGCGTTATTTTTGCTTACTATATCAAAAATTAGTTAATGAAAAGAATTATTATCATCGTTTCCATTTTGTTGGCAGCCAATGCAGTGCAGGCACAGGGCATAAAAGGGATTTTGAGTAAAGCGGCTAAGAAAGATTCTTCGGGTAAATCTGTTTTGGATAAGATGAATGCAACTTTGCCTTCCGGAAAAGGCAGCCTGAGCAATGATGATATCATAAGCGGATTGAAAGAAGCATTAAGGGTGGGCACAGACAGCAGCAGCAAAAAACTGGGGGCTGTGGATGGATATTTTGCTGATGCTGCAATAAAAATATTAATGCCCGATGAGGCAAAAAAAGTGGAGAAAACTTTACGCAATCTTGGAATGGGAAAACTGGTAGATAAAGCCCTTTTATCTATGAACCGGGGAGCCGAAGATGCAGCAAAGGGTGTGGGCAATATTTTCTGGAATTCGATAAAACAAATGAGTATTGGCGACGGCCTGCAGATTTTAAAGGGCGGCGATTTTGCTGCAACAGATTATTTAAAGAAAACAACTACTACAGAACTGACACAAAAATTTAAGCCGGTTATCGATTCTTCTTTGGCCAAAGTGAACGCAACCAAATACTGGCAGGATGTTTTTACTGCATACAATAAAATTTCGAAAGAACCGGTGAACACTGATTTAACAGCTTATGTTACTGAAAGAGCATTAAGCGGTTTGTTTTACAACATAGGTCTGCAGGAACAAAAGATTCGCAAAGATCCGGCGGCGCAGGTAACAGATATTTTGAAGAAGGTATTTGGCAAGTAATTACTTTTTCGCCTTCATTTCTTCCAGCATCTTAATTATCTTATCTAATTTATCTACTTCTAAAGAATTGAGATGTACCTGTAATGCTTCTATTTCTTTTTTTGCTTCCACATTGGTTTCATAATCGGCAGTTGCCTGAATGCGGTCTCTTTGGCTTTGCCTGTTTTGCGACATCATAATTATTGGTGCAGCATAAGCAGCCTGTGTTGAAAAAAGCAGGTTAAGCAAAATAAAAGGATAGGGATCCCAATGTTTGATATAGGCAATAAGGTTGAGTGTCATCCAAACCACAACCAATATTGTTTGAATTATGATAAAGCGCCACGAACCCATGCCGTTGGCCACTTTATCTGCCAGGCGCTGGCTAAAAGTTAATGCTTCAATATGCGTCTGGTGCCATGTTTTTTGAGTTGCCATTTTTATCAGTTTTAAATAAGTATGATTTTTTAATTTCTTTTATTGAACCCATTTCTTTGCCCAGTCAGGATAAAGCTTAAATGCTTTTTGGGGCTCATAAGTGTACCAGCCATAACCGTCTCTTCTTTCTCTGTCCACTTCGGCCAGTGAATAAACTACTTTGCTGTCACGGTTACAAAAAATGGGTCTGTGTGTTTTTAATTCATAATACCTCGTCCAGATGGGCGGCGCTTTTTCATCTTTTACAACAACCCTATCGGTTTTAGAAACTGTGTAGGGTGTTATTAATTCCGGGGCCTTAACAGTTTCAACTTTTATGCCTGTTATTTTCGATTCGTTGAACCATGCCACTGCATTTTGCACAGCATCAATAACAGCTTTGGAAGGATTTTGAATGCTCATCAATAATAACACAATGTCCACGCTTTCGCCATTGCAGATGGACGGAGGTTCAAATTTTCTGGCCCACACAGGTTCAAGCGTTATTTCATCGTATTGCTGGCACCAGGCAGTGGGTTTGCCCATGTCGTTTATCTGAGTTTTTAAAATGCAATCCAACCCTTTGTCAAACGCTGTTTGCAATTTTGCACTCAGTTCTTTGTCAATAAAAGCATATTCACTTTTTTCTTCTGTAATATCTTTCAGTAACCACATGATGCCGGAGTATGCATCGTCATTAAAAGTGATGCAGCGGCTGTACCCTTTTTCCAGTGGATAATATTGGGGCCAGCCGCCATTGGCATATTGTGCAGCAAGAATAAATTCGAGGCCCTTAACTGCGGCCTTTTTATAATTTTCGTTGGGTATGTTTTTAAAAGCAGCAGCTAAATAACCAATTTGAGAATAGGTTGTCCGGTTATCAAAAGTGCTGTTAAGTTCATTTTTAGATTTTACAAGGCTGTCTTTTTGTTCGGGAGTAAGAATGGCCTGCATGTCATAATTCTTTGGCCAGCCGCCATTGTCTTTTTGATAAAGCAGGATATTATCTGCAATGGCTCTTATTTCAGTTGCTTTGTATTTTGGATGACCGGGTCTTGCAGTTATTACGGCACCTTTTTCTTTTATATCATACCAGTGATGAGCTGCATCGCTGAAAATGGTAGTATCAATGGTTACAGATTGAGAAAATAAATCAGCGCAGGTGCAAACAAATGATGAAAGGAGAAATATTTTGAGACGGTAGTTGAAGTAAAAACTTTTCATCGTTAAAAGAATTGTTTAAGCAACAGGTAAGTTAAACTTTTCTTTACTTACAACAGCAGGGAAATTAACGCTCAATAATCCAGTTCCAGTTTCATATAAACATCATACTCACTGAAGGATTCTTCGAAATCGCTTTTGCGGTTGGTTTTATAAACAAACTTCCCTTTTTCTGTCCCTACAAAACAAAGAGAGCAGGGCGCAATCGTGTCCTTTGGTTTGCATCCGATGGTTTCGATGCCAACATATATTTTTTTATCAGAAAGAACAAGATTGTAAGCGCTTAAATCAAATTCGGGTATCTGGCTGTTGTCCAGCCAAAGCAGGCTTTTGGTGTTGAGTGCTACAGAATCTTTCAGTAGTTCGCCGCTGTTGTCGGGTAGGCCGTTTGATACCTGGCGAATATGTATCCGGAAAGTGCAGTTGCCGCAGGTATTGTTTACTTTAAATTTTACTTTGTCTAATTTGTAATGATCATGAGGAATGTAAAAAAGCCTGCCTATTTCGCCGCCAGTACTGTCAAAATTCCAGCCACGGAAATTAGCAGCTGATTCCAGGATGCTGCCATAAGAATTGCGGTTGTTGAAGGAACGGACTTTTACACCGGACATGTCAATAAACTTTTCGTTTAACTTAAACTGCGATTGCTGCCTTGCGGCTGAAACAGGAATTTTCAGGGTCTCGTACCCAATGGAAGTAATTATAAGAGTATCAGTTTTTTTTGGGCGGTGAATATAAAATGCAAATCTGCCGCTTGAATCGGACAAGGTGCCGTTTTTTTTATTTTGAATGGCTACCGAAGCACCCCTTACAGGTTTATTTGAAAGTGAAAGTACATTTCCTTTAAGTTCTACCTGTGCATTGCTTTTATAAACAAAACAAAAGCTAATGAGCAGCATGATTACGGATGTCTTTGTACACATAGTTGTTGTTGCTATAATTCTTTTTATTGTTGCAAAGGTTGCCAGGCTGACTTTTGTCTG
>JANNAM010000058.1:0-13312 GCA_031384415.1 Bacteroidota bacterium | reverse complement strand
ATTTTTTTTAACGGTTGCTGCATTACTGCTTTTCCAGAAATGCCAACCCCATTGCATCAGATCCCAGTTGAGCTTGGGTTTTATGTAAAAAGGGCTGCTGCTGCTAAGCATATGTTTAAAACCTTCGGCAATAATGCCTGGGCTTGCCAGCGGCACAAAATGGCTGGGTGAAATATATCCCATATTGCCAAAAGAACAGCCATCGGTAATATCGCCCCGTTCAATTACTGTAATATCGTAACCTTCTTTTTGCAGGTAAAAAGCGCTGCACAACCCGATAATACCGCCGCCAATGATAACAACCTTCATAGTTATAAATGATTTTTAAATCTTACAGCGGCAAATTACTAACAATGCAATTAGGTTGTGGGCTGCAGGAACAGAATATTTTAATTTTTTGCCGATTTCCTGATGGTTAAAACAGAAGGGATGACAATATTTTCATCGGGCATTACAAAGTTTTTCTTTTCTAATGCTTTTACCAGTATGCCTGCTGCTGTTTTGCCAATTTCGTAAGCTGGTTGCGTAATGGTTGTAAGCGGCGGGTTTAAAAATGAAGCGGTATCTAAATTAGAAAAACTAATGAGCTGTAAATCTTTGGGGATTTTTATTTTTAAATCTTCGCAAACCTGGTAAATAATGATAGAAAGATTTTCGATGGAACATAAAATGCCATCAGGTTTTTTAGCAGATGACAGTTTTTTAAAAAGCGTATCATAATTATGTTTCGGGCTGGTGCTGCAGTTGATAATTTTATTGCTGTCAAATTTTATTCCATGCTCTGAAAGTGCTTTCTTAAATCCTTCAGTACGGTTGGTTATGATATTAAGGTTGCCCTGTATGGAAACAAAATACGGGTTTTTGCAACCTTTTTTTATTAAGTGGCTGGCTGCAGTGTATGCACTTTCAAAATCATCGGTAATAACTTTTACAGTTTCCACTTCATTAAAAACCCTGTCGAAAAAAACAACCGGCACTTCTTTGCTGATTAATTCGGCGATGTGATTGCAGCTGGTTGTTTCTCTCGACACAGATAATAAAACGCCATCAACCCTGCCACTTTCAAAATCTTTTAAAATAGCTTTTTCATTTTCAAAATTTTCATGAGTTAAATAAATGAGCACATGGTAACTTTTTTCTTTGGCTACCGATTCAATGCCGTTGATGGCCTGCGAAAAAAAACTGTTTACCACTTCAGGTATCACCACGCCAATGGTTTTGCTTTTTCTTTTGCGTAAGCTGCTTGCGTAAGGATTGGGCGTGTAGTTGAGCTGCTCGGCAAGTGCCAGCACTTTTTTTTTGGTAGCCGCACTTATTTCATGGCTGTCTCTTAATGCTTTTGAAATGGTAGAAACAGACAATTGCAGTTCTTTGGCCAATGTCTTTATAGTGAGTTTGTCCATGTTTATTTCTGTAGCAGCCGGTTATTTCACCTAAACTACACAATAATTTCAGTAAAACAGCGAAAACGGTTGCGTAAATAAATACTGGCAATTGTTTAATTCATAAAGTATAAAACCCCAAATTAGCTAAACGATTTCGACAGAAACTACTTAAACTATTGCTCTATATGCCTTCAACAGCTACACAGTTGCACCGGGATGTGCTTAATCCATTACATAGTTTGGACGAATGGGAAGAAGATGTTTTAGAACGTTATCCCGACCCCAATGCTATTGCCACAGACAAATCTGCAGATGCCTACAGGAATTATGAAGCTCCTGCCAGAGATTCGGTAAAAGAATTTTACCGCCTCAACCATACTTATCAAACTTTTGATTTTGTAAAAGAAAAACAAAACAACTTTTTAAAATTTGATAAAAAGGAAATGCCTGTTTGGGATGCCTTCCAGTTTTTAAATCAATTGGTAGATGATTCTGACCCGGATACTGACCTGGACCAGTTTCAGCATTTATTACAAACCTCTGAAGCCATAAGAAGAGATGGCCACCCGGACTGGATGGTGATGGTGGGCCTGATGCATGACATGGGCAAAGTGCTTTGCCTGTTTGATGAACCGCAGTGGGCTGTGGTAGGCGATACTTTCCCGGTTGGCTGTTCTTATTCAGATAAAATAGTTTACCCCGAATTTTTTAAAGATAATCCTGATTACAACGACGAAAGGTTTAATACAAAGTATGGCATATACAAGCCCAACTGCGGCCTGCGTAATGTAGATATGAGCTGGGGGCATGATGAATATGTGTACCAGATGATGAAAAAACATTTGCCCGAAGAAGGTTTGTATATGCTGCGTTATCATTCTTTTTATTCATGGCACAGGGAAGGGGAGTACAGCCATTTGCTGGATGACCACGACCGGGAAATGCTGAAATGGGTTAGCCTCTTTAATCCTTATGATTTGTATTCTAAAAATCCCACACCGCCCAACTGGGACGAACTGAAACCTTATTACCAAAACCTGGTTGCAAAATATTTACCTGCGACTTTAAAATTTTAAATAAAATACGATTCATTTTTCTTTAGCTATTTAACCAAAACAAACGATTATGCGATTGCTTTCTCAAAAAATTAAAAAAAGCTGCTTTGCTATATTGCTGCTTTTATTTGTTTTGCCATGTAGTATCATGGCACAAACAAAACCGGTTTCGGGGGTTGTAAAAGACAGTAAAGGCGACCCCGTACCCAATGTTACTGTTATTGTAAAGGGCAGCAAGGGCGGCGTATCAACTGCTGCCAATGGTTCATTTACCCTTAATGCTGCACCCGGTGCCACACTTGTTTTTTCTGCAGTAAACTTTGATGTCGCCGAGGTTAAAATTGGCGAATCAAACAGCTACACTGTTGTGATGCAGGAAAAACAAACTGTACTTTCAGATGTTGTTGTGGTGGGTTATGGAAAAAGTTCCCGAAGAAATTTATCAAGTTCGGTAACTACCATTAAGCCCGAAGATTTAAACAAAGGTGCTATTGGCGATATTGGCCAGTTGTTGCAGGGTAAAGTGGCCGGCTTAAATATTACTGCAAGCGGCGACCCCAACAGGCCGGCAGCAGTAATTTTAAGAGGTGCCAGTACGGTCAACAGCCCGGGCGCTCCTTTTTACGTTATTGATGGTGTGCCGGGTGCAGATATTGCTGCCATTGCGCCAGATGATATTGCATCCATTGATGTGCTGAAAGATGCTGCTGCCACCGCCATTTATGGTAACAGGGCATCCAGCGGTGTAATAATGGTAACTACAAAACGTGGAAGAAAAGGCCAGTCGAACGTAACTTATAGCGGATATGTTGGCATAGAAAAAGTAAGTAATAGTTTAGATTTAATGAGCGGCAGCGAATTAAGGGCCTATCTTACTGCCAACAGTGTTGCTTTTTCTCCCAACGACGATAAGGGTGCCGAAACAGACTGGCAAAGTGCCATTCAAAACAGTTCGGCTGTATCTCACAATCATAATTTATCTTTTAATGGCGGTTCCGATCATTCAACTTACAGTGCCAGTTTAAACTATTTTAATAAAGAAGGAATATTGCTGAACAGTAAATTAAAAAGGGTAAATGCCCGGTTAAGTTTTGAGCAAATGGCGGTGAATGATAAAGTAAAATTTGGTTTTAATGTTGCCAACTCCAGCAGCAATGCCAATTATACGCCGCTGCAAAACATTGTGTTGCTGCAGGCTGCAAAACATTCACCGGTTTCGCCGGTGCTTAACCCCGATGGTACTTATTTTGAAAACCTGAACACAACAGGATATTTTAATCCGCTTGCCATTATCAATAATGCACAGGATGATTCAAAATATACTACCATGATAGGCGGCTTTACCTTAGAAGTAAAACTTCCACTTAACCTGCAGTACAATACCAATTTGTTTTACCAGAAAACAACTTCGCTGCACGGGGAGTTTTACAGCAGCTATTATGGAAAATATCCAACTTCCAACTTTTATAACAACCCCGACCCCGGTATTGGAATTGCCCACACTTTAATTGGAGGTTTATTTGGTACAAATGGGTCTGCTTTGCGAAGCACATTCAGCAATACCGCAAAAACCATCGAGTCGTTTTTAACATGGAATAAAAAAATAAAATTTCATACCATCAGTGCGGTGGCTGGTTATTCATGGCAGCAAAATATTTATGGCGAAGGTTTTCAAACATCCAGCACCAATTTTCCTGCCGATAACCTGGGTTACTCCAATTTGGTTTTGGGAAACCCTTATGCTGTTCCTTCTTACAGGATTAACCTGGGCAATGACCTTACTTATGGCGAAACAAAACTGATTTCTGATTTCTTCAGGCTCAATTATAATTTTAAAGATAAATACCTGCTGCAGGGTTCTGTACGCCGGGATGGAAGTTCAGTATTTGGGGCCAACAATTACTGGGGTTACTTCCCATCTGTGGGTGGTGCATGGAGGATAAGCCAGGAAAATTTTATGCAAAATCAGAAAATTTTTAACGATCTGAAATTAAGGGCCAGCTATGGTGTTACCGGTAACTCAGGCGGCATTGGTGCTTACACAGCAAAACTGGTGTATGGTATCACAGGCACTTATTACAACAATGGTGTGCAGGCTGCGGCTTACGGGCCAATTCAGGGTTCCAACCCCGATTTAAAGTGGGAGAAGACCGCCACCACCAATATTGGGTTAGATCTTTCGGTGCTTAAAGGAAAAATAAGCGGTTCATTAGACTGGTATGATAAAACTACTACCGACATGTTGTTTAATTATTCTGTTTCTGCATCGCTGGTTCCGGGCGGAAGAATTTGGGCCAACGGCGGCAGCATAAATAATAAAGGAATAGAATTAAGCCTTAATGCAACTCCGGTAAAAACAACCAATTTCAGTTGGACAAGCACATTAAATCTTGCCCATAATAAAAATTTAATTACCAGTTTGCAGGGGCCATATAACAACGGCGATTCCATCCGTTATTCCGATCCCGAAGGGCCGGGCCAAACCAATTCAACATTGCAGTTGCTGAAAGTTGGATATCCTTTAGGCCAGTTTTTTACTTTAAGTTATGCAGGCAAAGATGCCAACGGGGTTTCGCAGTTTAATAAAAGAAATGGTACGGTTACAACTGGTGCCACAGCGCCGGGCATTGGAACAGATTATTGGTACATGGGAAATGCACAACCCAGTTTGTTAATGGGATGGGGCAACACAGTTAAGTATAAAAAGTTTGACCTTAATGTATTTTTCAGGGGCGTATTTGGCAATAAGATATTTAATGCAACCCGTGCCGATTTATCTTATGTAACTGCTGCATCACAAAATAATATTTTAAACAGCGCTGTCGATGATAAAGTGGCAGACACTAAAAATTCATTTTACTCCGACAGGTATATCGAAAAAGGTAATTACATCCGGTTAGACAATGCAACGCTGGCTTACAGCATTGCCAGCCCGGTTAAATATGTAAACAGTTTAAGGGTTTACACATCTGTAAACAACCTGTTTACCATTACAAAGTATAAAGGGATTGATCCGGAAATAAACCAGGGTGGTGTTGCGCCGGGTATTGATTACAATAATTTTTATCCCAAAACACGAACCATATTATTTGGAGTTAACGTATCATTCTAAACTTTTTTTAAATTTTATAAAATGAAAAATTTATTTAAACTTTTAACAGTCCTCATTTTAACAGCCGGATTGTTTAGCGCCTGCCACAAAATAGAAGTGCCGGTAAAAGCAGAACTCACTCCCGATGTTTATCCCCTTACGGATGCCCAGTTCAGCTCTGCATCGGGGCCGGTGTACATTAATTTGAGAAGTGAATTTGCAACAACTTATTTCTTTTTGCAGGAAATGACAACAGATGAATCGCTGCTGCCAACTTATGCTGCCGACTGGGTAGATGGCAACCGCTATCTGGAACTTCACCGTCACACCTGGACAAAAGACAACGCTGTGGTTTCTGGTGGCTGGAACTATTTGTCCAATATGATTGGAACAGCCAATCAAACCATTTCAATCATTGATGCATCTGCACCGCCAAGCGATTCTAAAAACACAGGTTTGGCAGAGTTGCGTACCATGAGGGCGCTGGCGTATTTTATGATGATGGATTTGTATGGCAATATTCCGCTGGATACTTTATACGGAAGTACAGAATTAAAACCCAATACACCCAGAGCACAGGTTTTTACTTTTATTGAAAGTCAGTTGAAAGCAGCAATACCATTTTTAAAATCTGCATCGGGCCAGTCCACTTACGGCAAGCCTACAAAATATATGGCTTTTGCTTTACTGGCTAAATTATATTTGAATGCCGAAGTTTATACCGGCACACAGCGCAACAATGATTGCATCATTGCATGCGACAGCGTAATAAATGCCGGTGGTGGTTCACAATATGCTTTAGAACCAAGGGCAACTTACCTGCAAATGTTTTATCCAACCAATGGCCCTGCCCAAAAGGAATTTGTTTTTGCCATTCCCTTTGATGCGTCTACCTCCAACGGCTTTATGTTTTATGCCCGTTATGATTTAAACAGGAACCTCGGTATCCGTTATTTGTATTCCGGTTCTACACCTGGTGCCATCACCAATCCTGTTATGAATTTAAGTTCCGGATCGGGTCTTGTTAATAATAAACCAAGTGGTCCAAGGTGCACAACCGATCAGTTCTATGCACTGTTTAATGATGCCAATGATATAAGAAATAAGCAATGGCTGAGTGGTTTGCAGTACTGGCAGGATGGCAATCCAATTATGGTTAGAACAACCAATCTGGGTTATGACCAGTTTTATACAGGTGCAAGCCCCGCTGCTGCATATACCTATCAGCTTAATCTTTTGCCGCTGGGTACTTCAAGGCTGGGCACCACTTCTTTTGATCTGGGCAAAGATGAAATTGCCTGGAACACAGGCGTACGTAATAGTAAATTCCTGGCAGATTATACCAATCCAACCAGCAGAAACCAAAACAATGATGTCCCGCTTTTCCGATATGCTGATATTATTTTAATGAAAGCCGAAGCAATGCAAAGAGGTGGCACACCCACAATGGGTGCAACAGCCCTTTCTTTGGTTAATTTAATAAGAAGCAACCGCACCACATCAGCAGCTTTAACTTCAATTGTTTTAGATGATATTTATAAAGAGCGCTGTCTTGAAATGACTTATGAATGCTGGCACAGAAATGACATGATCCGCTTTGGAAAATTTGAAAATGCTTACGGGTTAAGCAAAACAAATGCGGATACTTACAGAAGGATTTTTCCAATACCACAAACGGCATTGACAAATAATCCGAGGCTTACCCAAAACACAGGCTACTAGTTTTTCTCATAGCAAGGAACAATCAATCAAAGCCCGGAGTATTTTTACTTCGGGTTTTAAATTTCAAATTGCGAAATGATGTATGCTGCTTTAAAAAGAACAAAAATCTGCTGTCGGTTTATTACCCATAATAAAAAATACATGTTGTTTTTTATGCTGGCGGCTTATTCATTTAATGTTACCGCCCAGCAGGGAAAAATATTTCCCTTTAATAATACCGGATTACCATTGGAAACAAGATTAAATGATCTGGCAAACCGCTTAACCATTGATGAAAAAATTGGTATGCTTTGGGAAACCTCCATGCCGGTAGAAAGACTGGGCATTGAAAAATATTATTACGGCAACGAAGGTTTGCATGGTGTAATGCGGCCCGGAAGATTTACTGTGTTTCCTCAATCAATTGCTATGGCTGCAACCTGGGATACTGCACTGATGTACCGTGTTGCCACCGCCATCTCCGATGAAGCAAGAAGCAGATGGAATGAACAGGATAAAGGCAAAAAACAAACCGCTGTGTTCAGCGATCTGCTTACTTTATGGAGCCCCACCATTAACATGGCCCGTGATCCCCGCTGGGGAAGAACGGCAGAAACTTATGGCGAAGACCCTTATTTAACTTCACGATTTTCGGTTGCTTACATAAAGGGTTTGCAGGGCAACGATAAAAAATATATTAAAGTTGTGGCCACGCCAAAACATCTTGCTGCCAACAACGAAGAAAATAACCGGCTTGCCGCCAACGCCATTATTTCGGAAAAAACATTGCGTGAATATTACCTGCCGGCTTTTAAAAGCAGCATTGTAGAAGCAAAGGCACAAAGCATCATGTCGGCATACAATAAAGTAAACTGGATACCTGCTACTGCAAACCGCTGGTTACTGACAGATGTGTTAAGAAAGGAATGGGGCTTTGATGGTTTTGTAGTTTCCGATTGTGGTGCTGCCTGTAATATTTTTAGTACACATCATTTCACCGGTTCTTACGAAGAAGCGGCGGCTGCGGCTGTAAAAGCCGGTATGGACCTGGAATGTAGCGGTGGCTGTTCTTTAATAAAAAATTATTTAAAACCAGCCTGGCAAAAGCATTTAGTAACTGATGATGAAATAAATTATGCAGTAAAAAATGTTTTACGGGCAAGATTCCGCCTGGGGTTGTTTGATAAAGACGGAACGAATCCTTATGATAAAATAAGCCCTTCAGTGGTTGGAAATAAAGAGCATCAGCAACTGGCACTGGAAGCTGCACAAAAAAGTATTATCCTACTTAAAAACCAGAATAATATTTTGCCGCTTGATCTTAAAAAAATAAGATCCATTGCAGTTATCGGCCACAATGCCAACATCAATGTATATGGTGGTTACAGCGGCGAACCACTGAACGAACCGGTAACACCACTTCAAGGAATAAAAAATGCAGTGGGCGATAAAATTACCATCAACTATGTACCAAATAGGCTGGATAATTTTAGTTTGGAAATGATTCCATCAGATGTGTTGCTTGCTGCAAATGATGCAAGAGGTTTGGATGCGGAATATTTCAGCAATAAAATATTGGAAGGTTCTTCAAATAAAAGAATTGATGCACAGATAAATTTAAATTATAAAGACAATCCGCCTGATCCGTTTTTTCCGGCAGGAGATAAATCGGTAAGGTGGACCGGTTGGCTGGTGCCGCCGGTTACAGGGGGGTATTTGCTGGGTGTAAGTTCCGATGATGGTGCAAGAATGTGGTTTGACGGCGAACAAAAAATAAACAGTTGGGTAAGCCGGGGCGAAATGCTGGATACATTTAAAGTAACACTGGAAGCAGGTAAAAAGTATGCAGTTAAAATTGAATACTTCGATTTGGGTGGCGATGCAGTATGTCGTTTCTGGTGGCGATCTCCTTTTACAAAAGACCGTACCTATCCTGCACAGGAAGCGGCTGCAAAAAAAAGCGATGTAGTGGTGGCCATTGTTGGTACAGGTTTATACAACGAACGGGAAGGACACGATAAAGAAAATTTAAATCTTCCCGGCGACCAATTGGCGATGTTAAAGGCTGTTTATAAAGTAAATCCAAACATGGTGGTAGTAATGGTTACAGGCAGCCAGTATGCTGTAAACTGGATAAAAGAAAATATCCCCGGCCTGGTAAATATATATTTTGGCGGCGAGCAGGCAGGCAATGCCATTGCATCGGTTTTGTTTGGCAATTACAATCCATCTGGCAAAGTACCGCTTACTTATTACGAAAGCTTAGATAAAGTGCCGCCGATGGATAAATACGAAATTAGTGATGGCCGCACTTATATGTATTACAAAGGAGCGCCATTGTACGAGTTTGGTTACGGACTCAGTTACGGCAGTTTTAAATACAGCAATCTGCAAATCAAAAAATTACTCCTGAATAAAAAAGAAATTTTTTCTGTTGAACTGGAACTGGAAAATACCGGAAGCAGAGATGGGGAAGAAGTAGTGCAGTTGTATGCAAGTTATCCGCAGGCAAATCATGCCGTGCCTTTAAAGCAATTAAAAGGGTTTAAAAAAGTATTGGTACCAACAGGGAAAAAAGTAAAGGTTTCTTTTACACTTAATAAAGATGATTTTAGCTTTTGGTGGGATGATTCAAAAAGCTGGCAAACCGAAAAAGGGAAAGTGCAGATAAATATTGGTGCTTCATCAAAAGATATAAGATTACAGTCATTGATTGATCTCGATAAATAAATGTAAATAATGGAGTCATCAGAACAAGCCATCATTGATACTTTAAAACCTGTAGCTAAACGGGCAAGGCTTTTATCGCTTGATGCATTGCGTGGCTTTGATATGTTCTGGATCATAAGTGGCGAAGGCATTTTTCACGGGCTGGCAAATGTTGTGCTTGCAAAACATGCATTGTATCGTAATCCAACCAACTGGCAGATTGCTGCAACCGGCGATTTAAATTTTTGGGAACGTACAGCAGTTGGCATCAGCAACCAGTTGCATCATACTGTTTGGAATGGCTTTACATTTTATGATATGATTTTTCCGCTGTTTATTTTTATTGCCGGTATATCCATGCCGTTTTCTTATGGTAAACAAATGGAAAATGCAGGAGCAAATATTGCTATTGCCAAAAAACATATTTATCGCTCTTTGATAAAACGCACTTTGATTTTAATTTTTCTGGGCATGGTTGTTAACGGTTTATTTAAATGGCAGGGCTACGAAAATACAAGGATGGCAAGTGTGCTGGGCCGCATTGCACTGAGCTGTTTTTTTGCAGCATTAATATTTTTGAATTGTAAACTGAGAATTCAGATTATTTGGTTTGCAGGTTTACTGTTGGGTTACTGGGTCGCCATGATGCTGATACCGGTGCCGGGTTTTGGCGCAGGCGTATTAACACCCGAAGGAAATTTGGCAGGTTATGTTGACAGGATTTTATTGCCTGGCAAATTGCATCGCATAGTTTATGATCCCGAAGGTTTGCTTTCAACCATTCCCGCCATTGGCAGTGCCTTGCTTGGTGTTTTTACAGGACAGTTTTTACAAAGGGAAAAATATGCAGCAACAAAAAAATCATTGATGCTGACAATAGCTGCTGTTATTCTGCTTATGCTGGCTTGGTTATGGGACACGGTTTTTCCGATCAATAAAAATATGTGGACCAGTTCATTTGTATTATACGCAGGAGGATGGAGCATGATGCTTTTTGCTGTTTTTTATTTTATTATTGATGTAGCCGGATTTAAAAAATGGAGTATGCCCTTTGTGTGGATTGGTGGTAATTCTATTTTAATTTATATGGCAGCGCACGGAGTTGTAAATTTTATTTCCACGTCGGAGTTCCTATTTGGCGGCCTGTATAGTAAAACACCTGAGTTGTGGCATGAAACGTTGATGTGGACTGGTGTGGCAATTATTCAGTTTGCAGCTATGTATTTTTTGTATAAGAAAAAATGGTTTTTGAAAGTATAGGTTTTATTAAGGGTTGCCAACCTTTGAAAGGTTGACAACCCTGCAACAGTATCAATAACGATTGCAAATTTTAATTTAATGAATACACTCCAAACAGCAGATTACATTGTCTTTTTTATCTACTTTATTTTGGTTTCTTCGTATGGTATTTATATCTATCGCAGAAAGAAAAAAGCAGCAACAAGTTCTAAAGATTTTTTTCTTGCCGAAGGCTCGTTAACCTGGTGGGCCATTGGTGCATCTTTGATTGCCTCAAATATTTCTGCCGAACATTTTATTGGCATGAGCGGCTCTGGCTTTGCATTGGGGCTCGCCATTTCAACCTACGAATGGATGGCAGCGGCTACGTTGATCATCGTGGCTATATTCATCATTCCCATGTATCTTAAAAATAAGATTTTCACCATGCCGCAGTTTTTGGCAAAAAGATATAATGGTGCTGTAAGTACCATCATGGCGGTAATCTGGTTATTGCTGTATGTATTTGTAAACCTTACTTCAATTATTTACCTGGGCTCGCTGGCTATTTCATCCATTGCTCCAATCAGCTTTGAGTGGTGTGTAGTTGGGCTGAGTATCTTTTCTATTATTGTAACGCTGGGCGGCATGAAGGTTATTGGTTACACCGATGTGTTCCAGGTGTTGGTTTTAATTATTGGCGGATTGGTTACCACTTATCTGGCATTAACATTATTATCAGAGCAATTCGGATTTGGTAAAGATATTTTTAAGGGCCTCTCCATATTACGTAAAGAAGCGCCCGAACATTTTCACATGATATTCGATAAATCCAGTCCACACTATAAAGAATTACCGGGCATGTCGGTATTGATTGGCGGCATGCTGATTAATAATCTGGCTTATTGGGGTTGCAACCAATATATTGTACAACGTGCATTGGGCGCCGATTTGAAGACAGCCCGTAAGGGAATTTTATTTGCCGCATTTTTAAAAATGATCGTACCAATAATTGCAGTGTTGCCAGGTATTGCCATGTATGTGATGCATCACAATGGTATGTTTCAAAAAGAAATGGCCGATGCAGCAACGGGTTTAATAAAACCAGACCATGCCTACCCAACTTTAATGAATTTATTGCCAGCGGGATTAAAGGGCGTTGCCTTTGCAGCTTTAACAGCGGCTATTGTGGCTTCTCTTGCCGGTAAAGCAAACAGCATCTCCACCATTTTTTCGTTAGACATTTATAAAAAGTATATTAATAAAGAAGCTACCGAAAGAAAATTAGTAATTACCGGAAGATGGGCGGTAATTATTGCCATGCTGATTGGCGCAACGGTAGCACCCGCTTTAAAATCGTTAGACCAGGCTTACCAGTTTATACAGGAGTATTCAGGATTTTTCTCACCGGGTGTGCTGGCCATTTTCTTACTGGGTATGTTCTGGAAAAAAACAACGGCTGCAGCCGGTTTGGCAGGGGCATTATTAACTGTGCCCATTTCAACCGTATTAAAATTTTTACCATCCTGGACAAATGGTGCTTTTCCCGATTATCCATTTTTGAATAGAATGGCGATTGCTTTTTTTGCAATAGTAATTATTATGATTGCCATCAGTTTACTAAAACCAAAACCGGCAAACGATACGCATGTTATAGAAATGGACAAATCATTGTTTAAAGTATCGCCGGGCTTTATTGTAGGTTCATTTATTATTTGTGCAATACTGGCGGCTTTGTATACGGTATTTTGGTAAAATAAATTTGTATGATGCTAATTAAAAAATATTTTTTACTTGTTGCAGTATTAACCGGTTTTGCAAATACAATTTTTGCACAGCTTGATATGGTTGCATCTAAAGCATTGCTGCAACGTACTGTGCCAAATCATGCTACACGATTTTTAATTGAACCGTTACCACAGAAAAACGGTAAGGATGTTTTTGAGATTGAAAGTCGTGATGGTAAAATTATTTTGCGTGGCGATGATGGTGTGGCCATTGCATCTGCTTTATATTTTTACCTGAATGAATATTGCCATGCACAGATTACCTGGAACGGCAGCAATTTAAATCTGCCCAAAAATTTACCTGCTGTTAAAACAAAAATTCATAAAGTAACGCCTTATGAGTATCGCTATTATTTAAACTACTGC
>JANNAM010000169.1:0-27782 GCA_031384415.1 Bacteroidota bacterium | reverse complement strand
TTTGCAGGCCCAAGAGATGACCCTTTCTTCTTTGACCTTAACCGCTACAAAGCAATTTTGGCCGGTACAGCTCCTGGCTTTAGCAGCCCGGGTACAGATACTTTTGCAGGTACCAATGTTTTAAGCGTAGTGGTGGAAATTCCAAAAACACTTATCGGTGCTTCTGGTCCTATCAGCGTATGGTTTGAAACTAAAAAGAAAATCTAATTAACTAATCTATTTAAATTAAATTAAAATGAAAGCAACAATAAAATTAATAGCTTTTGTAATTGGTGGAAGCATTTTTGCGACTGCCTGCAAAAAAAGCAGTGACCCGGCTCCTACTGTTTATTATCAGCAGCAGGACCAGATGGGAAGGCCGGCCATCAACACAGTATTTGTAACAGCAGCAGCAGATAAAGATGCGTTTAATACAACAGCACCATCTGCACAAAACGCAGCTTTCCAGGCAAAGTTTCAAACAAGGTTACTTGGACTGAACGCCGGTTACACAACAAACGCACTGGGACAAAATGCAGCAACCTTTACCGGCTTACTTGCTACCGATGTGTTAGGAGTTTCAACAACAGGCCCTACAACATTCTTTGATGGTGTTCCGGCCAATACATTAAGTGGAAGAGCTTTGGCTGATGATGTGATCGATGTGGAATTACTGCTGATCTTTGGCGGACCAACCGGAGCAAGCAATCCAACATTGACAAAAGACAATGTGAATGCAAATGATAAAGCATTCTCTGCTTCCTTCCCTTACCTTGCTAGCCCCTGGTAATATCAACTATCCAAATAAAATAACGGCGGTGTTTTTCATCGCCGTTATACTTTAACATCGTTTGGAATTTTAATTGTCTGCAGCCGAAAACTTAATCTATGTGACAGCTACAGTAATAAAAATAAATGAAAGCTTAAGTCAATAACATGCCCAAACAGCTTCAACATGAAAAAGATTTTCTTCATTCTCATTATACTCATTACTGCCAATAAAAGCAGCTTTAGCCAGAACATTATAAAAGGGAAAGTAGTAGATGCTTTAAGCCGACAGCCTTTGGAAGCTGTAACTGTTACAGACCTTACTTCTCCCGGTTCAAAAGCAGTTACCGACGGAAATGGAAATTTCTATTTTAAAGCGGGGAAGGAGAAAGTGAACTTATCTGCTTCTTATATCGGATATAAAACCGCAACTATTACTGCAGGCAAAATCAATGAAATAAAAATAGAACTCCAGCCCGACGTAATAAACCTGAAAGACTTAACCCTGCAATCAGGCATACAACAAAAGTTTGCAACACTCAGCAAAATAGATTTAGATTTAAAACCTGTACGCAACACACAGGAACTATTACGCAATGTGCCAGGATTATTTATTGCACAGCACGCCGGTGGTGGTAAAGCAGAGCAAATTTTTTTACGTGGTTTTGATGTCGATCATGGCACAGATGTTCAGGTAAGCGTGGATGGAATGCCGGTAAATATGGTAAGCCATGCTCATGGACAAGGGTATGCTGATGCTCATTTTATTATTCCTGAAACGATTAATAATATTGATTTTGGAGCAGGCCCTTATTATACACAGCATGGCAATTTGAATACCGCCGGGTATGTAGCTTTCTCTACTTTTAAAAATATTTCTACAAGCAAAATACAGGCAGAAGCCGGAAGGTTCAATACCTTTCGTACACTGGCAATGATTGATTTGCTTAAAAAGAACAAGGACAAACAAAGTGCTTATATAGCTGGTGAATTCAATTATACTGATGGTGCTACCATAAACAAACAAAATTTTAACCGCTTCAATGTATTTGGAAAATATAACCTGGCTGTTTCTACCGCAACACAATTGACAGTTTCTGCATCTGCCTTTAAAAGTAAGTGGGATGCAAGCGGACAAGTTCCGGAAAGAGTTGTTGAAAATGGAATGATTGACCGGTTTGGTTCTATTAATCCAACTGAGGGTGGAAATACCGAAAGATATAATGCTAATTTTGTTTTATCAACCCGGTTTAAAAACGGATTCAGTTTACAGAACCAGGCTTTTTTTAGCAGGTATAAATTCAATTTATATTCCGACTTTACTTTCTTTTTGAATAACCCGGTGGATGGGGATGAAATAAACCAGGCCGAGCAAAGAAATATATTTGGATATAGTTCTAAACTAAAACAAAAATATTTTTTTGGCAATGCAACATTAAACTCTACCGATGGTGCAGGCTTTCGTTATGATGCCACAACAGACAGTAAACTGGCTCATGTTGTAAATCGCCTGTTTTTAGATTACATCAAGCTGGGTGATATAAAGGAAATGAATATTTACGCATTCAGCGACCAGCAGCTTACAGCAGGCAGGTGGTTAATGAATGCAGGTGTAAGGTTTGATTATTTTCATTTCAAATATTTAAATAAATTAACCACTGCACAACAAGCATCTCAGCAAAAAAATATAGTAAGCCCTAAATTAAACATACAATATACTGTCAACTCAAAACTACAACTGTATGTAAAGGGCGGCAAAGGCTTTCACTCCAATGATACAAGAGTTGTTACTGCTAATGCAGGAAAAGAAATATTACCTGCTGCTTATGGTACTGACTTTGGCGTAATACTTAAACCAACTAAAAATTTATTTATCAATATTGCTGTATGGCATTTATACCTTGCCCAGGAATTTGTATATGTAGGCGATGATGGAAACATTGAGCCAAGTGGTAAAACAAAAAGGCAGGGCATTGATGTGATTGCCCGTTACCAGTTTACCAAAAATCTGTTTGCCAATGCTAACATCAATTTTACAAAGCCAAGGGCAATAGGTGAGAAGAAAGGCGAAAATTATATTCCCCTTGCACCCTCAGCTACCAGCACCGGGGGATTATTTTATAAAGCTAAGCAGTGTTTTAATGGCAGCCTTACTTACCGCTACATAAAAAACAGGCCGGCCAATGAAGATAATTCCATTATTGCCAAAGGATATTTTTTAATGGATGCTTCAGTTAATTACACTAGATCGAAATATGAAATTGGCCTTGCGGTGGAAAACATTTTCAATATAAAATGGAATGAAGCACAGTTTGCCACTGAATCAAGATTAAAAAATGAACCCAGCCCAATAACAGAATTAAATTTTACACCAGGCAATCCAATATTTGCAAGGGTAAAACTGGCAATTTTCTTTTAACCTAATTCCGTATTTGCAGTTTTCGGGTTAATAAGAGAGTGATAGCAGTAAAATGCTGTCACTTTTTTGTTTTTATCCAAATCCAAACTTTCGTTAGCTGCGTAAATGGTAATACTTAACGCAACATGACCAAAAACAGGCTATATAAACATTATTCAAAGCTTATTGCAGTTTTGCTTCTAATGCTGGTTTTCAGCAACACTGTTTTTGCCCATGCCGCCGTAATTGACCTTGAAAAAATGAATAGCGGAGATGCAGCTTTACTTTATTTGAAACTCGGTTACCAGCATATTCTTCCGCTGGGACTGGATCATATCTTATTTGTGCTTAGTTTGTTTTTACTTAACCCCAAATTAAAACCAGTGCTTTGGCAGGCAACGGCTTTTACAGTTGCACATACTGTTACGCTGGGCCTTGCCATGTATCATGTAATTAATCCGCCTGCGGCAATAGTGGAGCCATTGATTGCACTTTCTATTATGTATGTAGCCTTGGAAAATATTTTGTCGCCCAGGTTAAAAGCTGCAAGAATTGGAGTTGTATTTCTTTTTGGCCTGGTGCATGGAATGGGCTTTGCAAGTGCATTGGGCGAACTGGGGCTTCCTCAAAATTCTTATCTTACTTCATTGCTCATGTTTAATCTTGGTGTAGAGCTGGGGCAGGTTACGGTGATATTGGCGGCTTTCTTCTTACTTGCGAAATGGTTTGGTGATAAACCTTATTACAGGAACAGGATTGTAATTCCACTGTCAGTTATTATAACACTTATTGCTGCTTACTGGACGGTACAGCGAGTTTTTTTTTAAGTTACAATTTATCAAGACAATAAAGCAGCGTTAGCAAATTAAAACTGCCTTAACTTTAACTAAAAAATTCTTTTATGTGTAACAAAAAATTTTTTTTGGCCCTGGCATTATTACCTGCTTCTTATTTTGGTGCTGCACAGGGCTGCAGCGATGCAGGTTTTTGTACTGCCGGTAATTTCAGTGCCCATGATATTGATGCAAACGGGACCACAAAAAAATCGGTTCATAAGAATGAAGTTGATATATCCTTTAATTATGGTACGCATGGAAAGAATGAAGTATTCTATCAGCCACAAATAAATTACCGGGCTATCAAAAACAATGGTTCTTTCTTTGAAATACGCTTGCCGGTAAATATTGCAAAAGATAAATCTACGGGTGTTTCAACAAGCGGCATCGGCGATATCATCGCTAGCTATAACAATCGTTTCTCTGTAGGAAAAAAAGATAAGATTGATTACTCGGTGGGTGTACGGGTATCTTTTTATGATGCCAGCAAAGGAAATCCTGTCAAAATAGAATCTTATCCAATGTTTCTCCAAAGCGGCCTTGGTACTACAGACCTCATTGCTGTTATTAATTATGATATTGTAAAGTACTTGAGTATTGGCACTGGTGTTCAGGTTCCTTTGATTCAGTATAACAATAATAAAATAATAATTCAGCCTTTGCTAATTGGCAATTGGGTGGGTGATGGATACCGCCGTAAACCAGATGCTTTACTTAAACTGACGGGCCATTATAAAACCGGTAAATTAAAACTAAATGCCGGTGTACTTGGTATTTTTCACCTTGCAAATGATTATTATAACTCTTCAATGGGGAAATATACACTGCAAAACTCAAAGGGAACTACTATTAACTGGACTGCTGACTTTAGCTATGCAATTGCTGATAAATGCAGTTTTAGTTTACTCTATGCTGAGCCATTGCAAACCCGTAAAAACATTCCGGATGGTTTGGCAAGATCCAGGATAATTATCCCGAAGTTTACGTTTGGGTTTTAATTGATGAAAAATATTTACTGAAAATTTTTCAATTTTATCTTCGCTACAATCTTCTACTTTTTCTCCCCCTTCGGGAGAGATAGAGGGGTCTTATTCCTTCTCCAAATCCCTAACAACAGCCGGACTTAAATCATACCTGTTCTTTTCGGCCTCTTTAAAAAACTGCTTTGCATTGAAACCCTTGTTAAGTGATTGCATCAGTTTTCCCATCCAGTAAAGCTCCAGCCCTTCTAAAGGTTTGCCCGAAACAGATTTTTCATAAACCCTGTAAGCTTCATCAGCTTTATTATTGCAAAGCAAGGCCCACACATACCAGGCATTTGTTTGCGGCGTGTTACGGTTTTCCAGTTCAGCCTTGGCAATTGCTTCTGCCCTGGCTGGCTGGTTTAAGATGCCGGTGTACAACTGAATCAAATACTTATTGTACATGTTGCCATATAAAGTATCGCTGACTTTTTCTTCAAATGTCTTTGCATATTTTAATTGCAAGGCGCTGTCGCCTCTTTGCTCTGCAGCGGCTGTTAATTTAAATAAAGGTTCAGGCGATTTTGTTTTTGTGGCAACAAACTGAAAGATTTTTTCAGCCAGCGAATCATTCTTATCATTCACCAAAGCAATCCAGCCAATACCCATGATACTATGCAAATCGGCATTGTTCATTTTGATGCACTGAACGTAAGCATCATAAGCTTTATCTAATTTGCCTGCATGAATGTATAAGTCGCCTGCATTGGATAAGGCAGCCTGCTTTAATGCATCGCTTGTACCCGATAATGCAACTGCCTGTTGCATAGCGCTGATGGAAGAATCAAGATCGCCCTTGTAATGCATCAGCTTACTTTGCCTGAACTGGTAGCCATAATCATTTGGAAAATCCAGCTTACGCAAATCATTTTCAGCATAATTCATTTTTCCTAATTCAAAATTTATATCAAATGAAACGGATAGCATTTCATATTTTTTTAACCCAATGGCTTTTGCAATCCGATACAATGAATCAGCTTCCTTAAAACGGTGTTGTAAAATGCTGTGAGCAACCTGTGCAAGATAAGGCCCGGCTTCTGTTCCTTTAAAATCAGCTGCTGTTTTTTGAGAAACACTGTCAGCAGTTTTCACATCTTTTATATCACCCAGCAAATTGAACCTGGCAATTAAGGTACTGGCATATTTTGCTGTATTAACCAAATCGGGAGTGTTGGGCACTATCCTGTTTTTCCAGAACTGCAGATCAGTTTCATTGGCTTTAATGGCTGCTGGCTGACCGTAATTGATTATTAAACTATCAACAAAAGTGGCAGATACAATTGTTTTGTTTTCGTTTTTGCAGGATGCAAAAAGATATACTGTAAGTAAACTGATGAAAATCTGTTTCAAGGTTGTTAAGTTTAAATCTATTTACGGAGAAAAGGAAAGGCAGGATTATCTTTCTTCGACAAATATTCCATTTTTCCTGAAAAGCTTTTTTAAATCATCCCATTTTTCTTCTATTGTATATTGAGGATTAGGGAAATGATAAGCTTGTTTGCAAGCAAAACAAAATTTAATATAAGCAATTAAAGAATCCGATTTGTAAAAACTTACGAGGTTAACTAAAGGCGGGTCGCATTTACTGGCCAAAAAATCATAATTAGCAGGGGCTGGCCAAAAAATTTTCTTTATTGAATTCACATCACTACTGTCAAGTTCCTTTATCCTATAATATTTTTCGTAAGAACCTTTAATATCTTTTATGAACTTAAAATCTTTACCTGTAGAATCTTTAATTAACTCATAATTAAATGGAGCATTATCGGATCTGTTTTTATATAAAGTATCTAAAGAAAGGATGTTTACTTTATCGTATACCAAACCAGGATAAGAAGAATCAGCGTAAACTTTCAGTGCCTCTTTATTGCCTGCTGAATTACAGGAAGTCATTGAATATAAGCCAGTAAAAAAAAATAAAACTGGAATAATCTTTTTCATGAGAAATAAATTTTATTCCCACCCACTCGCCAGCACATCTGCAATATGCATTGTTCTAAGCGGCAGTTGTTTGCCTTTTATGTAACCATCAATATGCATCAGGCAACTTAAATCGGTAGAAATAATCAGTTCAGCTTTTGTTTCAAGGGCATTTCTCACTTTCTGGTCGGCCATTCCAATTGAGATGGCATCAAACTTTACAGCAAAGGTTCCGCCAAAGCCGCAGCAGGTTTCCACATCATTCATCTCCACCATTTCCAACCCTTTCACATGACTTAATAATTTCCGGGGGGCTTCTTTTATTTTACATTCTCTCAGCGCTGCACAGCTATCATGGTAAGTAGCTTTGGCATTCAGTTCGGCGCCGTAGTTTTCTATCTTAAGCACATCGGTTAAAAATTCGGTGAACTCATAAACCCGTTTGCTTAAATCTTTTACCTGGTTATGCTGCGAAGAATTTTCAAACAGTTTTGCATAATAATTTCTTACAAAACCAACACAACTTGCGCTGGGGGCAACAATATAATCGGCCCCTTCAAAATCTTTTAAAAACTTACTGCACACTGCTCTTGCTTCATCCCAAAAGCCGGCATTAAAAGCAGGCTGGCCGCAGCATGTTTGATTGGTATTGTACACAACTTCGCAGGTGGCTTTCTCCAGCACTTTCACCATATTAAAGGCGGTTTGCGGATAAAGCTGGTCAACAAAGCATGGTATGAATAATTGAACTTTCATGAGCGAATCTTGTGCCCCAAACCCCGAAGGGGGCTTACGAAGCTTATAAAAATTTAAACTCTTTTTAAAAAACTAAGTGTCAGTTCTATAAAGATAGCAGCTTTTAAAATCTACAGAGTTTGCAAAGCCCCTTCAGGGGATTTGGGGGCTCATCATCTTCAACGCCGTCACAGCAGCTTCCTCCCCTTTATGCCCATGCTTCCCTCCCGTTCTTTCATCTGCCTGCTGCTGGTTGTCAATCGTAAGTACTCCAAAAATTGTGGGCACTGGTAATAATAAGTTAAGTTGTAAAACTCCATCTGTTACTGCCCTGCATACATAATCAAAATGTGGCGTATCGCCTCTGAGCACACAACCAAGTGTAATAAATGCCGCAGGTTTTTTCTCTGCCCTTTCCCAGTAATTTTTTACAGCAAAAGAAATTTCAAAAGCACCGGGCACAGTTACAACCCGGTATTCAACTTTATTTTCATTCAGCACTTTTTTGCAGCCTTCTTCCAGTTTGTCCACTATTGCATGGTTCCATTCTGTTTTCACAATTACAACAAAGGCATCCGGAGAAATATGGATGCCTTTTGTATAATATAAATTTTCAGATGAAACTGACATTGTAATCTTAGTTAAGAACACCCAGTTTAGCAAGGTATTTATCAACACTGCCGCCGGTAACTTCTGCACTCAACGGAAAATTTTCTTTAATATCCTTCAGTATTTCAATTGCTTCTTTGTTTTTACCAACATGTTCGGCAAAAGTGGCCGCATTAAACAATGAATATGCTTTCTGCAAATCATCTTTATCGCTCAGCACCGAAGCAGATTTTTTATAATAACTCAGTGCTTCGTCATTATTTTTCTTTTCGGCATAAGCATCGCCCAATAGTTTGTATGCTTTGTTCTTGATTTGGTCAGCATCGCCACCGTCAAATTCTTTTAAATGCCTGATGGCTTTGTCGTAATCTTTTAAATTGAGGTAGCAGGCACCAATCATAAATTCGGCACGGTCGCCGGCACTGGTTCCGCCATAATTATTGGCAATCTTTAATAAGCCTGTTACATTAATGCCGGCACTTACGCCGCCATTCAGTACAATATTAATGCTGTCTTTATTGAAACCGGTGGTAGATGACATTACATCAAATAATTTTTCTGCCGGAAAAACCAGCTCCTCTGCCTTTTGCTCTTTGGGCAGTTTGAAATAATTTTTATAAATGTACCAGCCGCCTGCTAATAAAATAACCGCACTGCCAACATAAATAATGGGCTTGCTGAATTTTGCCCAAAAGCCTTTTGCTTTTGCTACTATCGCCGCCGCTTCCTGTGGCAATTCCTGTTCTGTCTTATCCGCCATTGTAAATTTTATTTTTAGTAATTAGAATTTCTATTTTAGAGTTTAATATTTAGAATTTAATCCACAATAAAAGGATAATCCTCCTGCACATATACATCTTTCAGCAGTTCATCATCACTTGGCCATGGGCTTTCTTCTGCAAACTGAACACATTCTTCCACCTGGGCTTTTACTCTTTCGTTCATCACCTCAATATCAGCATCACTTACTTTGTACTCTTCTTTGAGCACTTTCAATACATGGTCAATCGGGTCTCTGTCTTTGTATTCTTCCACTTCTTCTTTGCTGCGGTATTTCTGTGGGTCACTCATACTGTGGCCTTTATACCGGTAAGTTTTAATTTCAAGTAAAGTTGGGCCACCTTTCTCTCTTGCCCTGTTCACTGCCCTTAATACACCATTGTGAACATCTTCGGGGCTCATGCCATCCACACTGTCGCCAGGCATATCGTAAGCATCGGCCAGTTTATAAATGTCAAGCACTTTACTCGTTCTTGCAACAGAAGTACCCATTGCATAATTATTATTCTCACAAATAAATACCACGGGCAAATCCCACAGGATGGCCATATTAAATGTTTCATGCAGTATGCCCTGCCTTGCAGCGCCATCGCCAAAAAAGCAAAGGACTACATTGTTGGTTCCTTTATATTTTTCTGCAAAAGCCAGCCCGCCGCCAGTACCAATTTGTGCACCCACAATACCATGGCCGCCAAAGAAATTTTCTTTCAAACCAAAAAAGTGCATACTGCCACCCTTTCCTTTACTACAGCCTGTGGCCTTGCCGTACAATTCGGCCATACAGGTTTTGGGAGTAATACCTTTGGCAATAGCCAAAGCATGGTCACGGTAAGCAGTTATAAATTTGTCATCGGAGTTGGTGGCCGTCATGCAGCCTGCAGCAACAGCTTCCTGGCCAATATACAAATGACAGAAGCCACGAATTTTCTGCATTCCGTACAATTGCCCGGCCTTTTCTTCAAACCGGCGAAGCAGCAGCATCAGTTCGTACCAGTACAAGTAGGTTTCTTTAGAAAACTTTGTAGCCAATGGGTTATAATTTTAGGCGGCAAAGATAAGGGAGAAAAGGTAAATTTAAAATAAGGAATATCAAAGGAGAAATGAGCAGGTTTTTTGGGTGTACCCAGCAGAAAATCTATGTTCAGCTTCATTGGCGTCGCACTCTTTTACAATGTCACATTATTCAGCTTTTATCGGTGGGGTTGATAGAACACTGATAACGCTAATAGAATTTATTAAAACTGATAAATACCTGTCATCTGCGTTTCTATTAATCCATTAACTTGCAGCCTTCAAAATGCTTCATCTTAGTAACATAACCATTACCCAATTCAAAAATTACCCACTTTCCTCTTTCCAGTTTACCGAAAGGGTAATTGGCATTTGCGGCCTAAATGGCAAAGGCAAAACCAACCTGCTCGATGCTGTTTATTATCTATGCTTTACCAAAAGCTATTTTGCCAAAAACGATTTGCTGAATGTGCAGTTTGATAAAGATGGGTTCCGTCTGGAATCAATGTTTACAAAAGAAGACAAGAAACAAAAGATCATCTGCATAAACCGTGGTGTGGGCAAAAAGGAAATTTCGCTGAACGATGTACCCTACGACAAATTTTCGGAGCACATTGGCAAATTTCCTTGTGTAATAATTGCGCCAGATGATATTGAACTGATTACCGGCAACGGTGAAGTACGCCGCCGTTTTATTGACACCGTCCTTAGCCAGGTGGATGCAAATTATTTGCAGCAGTTAATTGAGTACAATAAAGTTTTGCAGCAGCGCAACAGTTTATTAAAACGATTTGCCGAGCAGCAAAAAACCGACTGGCCGCTGCTGGAAGTGCTGGATGAACAGTTGATGAAGCCCGGAAGATTTATTTATGCCAGGAGAAAAGAATTTACAGCGCAACTGATTCCACTGGTGCAAAAATTTTATGAGCAAATTGCCGGCAATGATGAAATCGTAAGCCTTCAATATGAAAGCCAGCTCAATGAGGGGACTTTTGAAAGCCTGCTCAATCAATACCGGGAAAAAGATTTTTTACTGCAGCGTACCAATGGCGGCATACATAAAGATGATATCGGCATACAACTGAATGGCCAGGTTTTTAAAAACATTGCATCGCAGGGCCAGCGAAAAAGTTTATTGTTTGCATTAAAGCTGGCAGAGTTTGAAATATTAAAAACCAATAAAGGTTTTGCTCCGCTCCTTTTATTAGATGATGTTTTTGAAAAATTAGACGACATCCGCATGAATAATTTACTGCACTGGGTTTGTAATGAAAACAACGGGCAGGTTTTTATTACCGACACACACAAACAAAGGTTGGAAGAAACTTTTGTAAGCCTTGCAATTAAATATCAAATAATAGAATTGTGAATAGATAAATTACTTTTGTTTTTTTAAAATAAAAAAAATAGTTCAGTACCCCTTTAGGGGATAGGGGTTTTAACTTTACGCAATGGGTGAAATTTCATTACAAGATGCCATTCAACAGTTTTTACAAAAAAGCCGCCTCAAAAGCGGCATACAGGCTTTGCGTATTGAAGAAGTGTGGGAAGAACTGATGGGAAAAACCATTGCCAAGTACACCGAAAAAATCCAGATCATCAATCACACTTTATTTATTACCACATCTGTGGCGCCGCTAAAAAACGAATTGCTTTTTCAAAAAGAAAAAATCATTGAAAGGGTGAATGAAGCGATGGGAGAAAAGGTTGTGAAGGAAGTGGTGATAAAGTAAAAATTACAAATTCCTTTTCTTTGATACTGATATTGCTGAACCCTTTACCATAAATACTGAACTTGGTTGCTGTTGTTGCAGAAAGGAAAAATTCTCTCCATATTGCCGGCTGAAATCACATTCAATTTCATAGCTCTTTACAGGATACATTTCCCATTTCGGATGCTTTACTTCATATTCAACTGTCTTTCCTTTTGTGCCCGAATAACCCCAATAATGTTCGGCAATAAATTCCTCTTCACTTCCCAACAACAATGGAAGTGTAAATAATTCTGTAATTGCTTTTATCTTATTCCAGCGATTTCTATTTCGCCAGTAATAAGCAACCTTCATCTCATCCTCTGATTTTGTCAACAGGTTTTTCATTGGTTTGAAGGCATAATTTTCATTGTAAACAACATTGGCTGTAATGGCAATGGCAGGTTTAGGTACAATCTCTTTTATAAACACAACGCCACGTTTCCGTGTTCCTTTATCATTATAGCGAACATAAAATCGAAGATTTACTTCTTCAAAATTTACATGAAAAGGGATTTTAACGCCCAGCATTTTTGTGTTTGCAAACATAAAGCCAACAAGACTGACATAAGCATTGCCATTAAAAAAATCGAGTTCTGTTTTAGCAGGCAGAAAAGGTTTTAGCTTCTTAGGATCAATAATGTAATTTGCCATTATTAAATTCTTCCATTCAGCAGTTAAAAAGTTAGATGACATTTTTTCGATAATATAGAAGTACTAATATTTTTTAGAGTCTGCCAAGTTCCCTTCAGGGGATTTAGGGGCAAAAATTAATCTCAGATTCTGGTCATAAGTAAAATAATTGTACAGCCAGTTACAAAAAACAAAGAAGCGGTTCTTTACTCCCAATATCAGCATCAGGTGAAGCCCCATCCAGATCATCCAGGCAAAGAAGCCGCCGAAATGTAATTTAGGTTTGGGCATATCCACCACAGCTAAATTTCTTCCAACAGTTGCCATGCTTCCTTTGTCATTGTACACAAATTCTTCCAGCGATTTTTTGTTGCTTTTCATTTCAATATTACGCAGGTTTGTAGCCAGCATATCTGCCATTTGCATTGCCACTGGTGCAACTTGGGGATGTCCGTTTGGCCAGGCAGCCTCTTCCATATAAGCAACATCACCGATGGCAAATATATTTTCAGTGCCGGCAATTTTACATTGCCTGTCAACTTTAATGCGGTTGCCTCTTGCAATTAAATCTTTATTGATTCCTTCAGGCACATTGCCCTTAATACCTGCTGCCCAAATAACCATTTTAGTTTCGATGGTTTCGCCGTTCTTTAATGTAATCGTATCGCCATCATAATCCTGCAGCAAAGTATTAGTTAACACATTTACACCAAGTTTCTCCAGATACTTTTTAGATTGCTGGCTGCTTTTGCCACTCATAGCAGCCAACACTTTATCCGTTCCTTCCAGCAAATAAATTTTCATCCTGCTGAAATCCAGTTCGGGATAATCTTTTGGCAGTACATATTTTTTCATGTCAGCAATAGCTCCGCTCAGCTCTACTCCTGTTGGCCCGCCGCCAACTACCACAATATTCATCAGTTGTTGCAAAGCCTTTTCATCTTTAGTATTAATGGCTGCTTCAAAATTTTCCAGTATTCTGTACCTCAGTTGCAAAGCCTCTACCGTGCTTTTCATTGGCAACGCATGATCCATTAAGTTTTTATTGCCGAAAAAATTAGTGTCTGCACCAGTGGCAATAACCAAAGCATCGTATTCAATTTCGCCAATGTTGGTCACAATTTTATTTTGTGCAGAAAGTATCTGCTGCACTTCTGCAATCCTGAACCGCACATTTTTACTATTGTGAAAAACCTTACGCAGCGGAAAAGAAATATTGCTGGCATCCAGCCCGGCAGTGGCCACCTGGTAAAACAATGGCTGAAACTGGTGAAAGTTAAACCGGTCTATTAAAGTGATATCAAATCCTGCCCTGTTGCTGAGTTTTCTTGCCAGCCTGAGCCCTCCAAATCCTCCCCCTATTATTACAAGTTTCATATACTATCATTTAGACAGCACAAAGATATGTAAGTTTCAGTATTTTTTGAAAGTTTGAGAAATCTTTTAATACACCATCCTCACCTTAATCGTCCCCTTCACCTTTTTCAATAACTCCAGAGCATTTTTGCTTAACCCTTTATCTACATCCAGCACCACATACCCAATGGCATCATTGGTTTTTAAATATTGCCCAAGGATATTGATATTGTGTTTGCTTAATTGTGTATTTATTTCAGACAATACACCCGGCACATTATCATGTATGTGCAGTATGCGGTGTGTTCCTTCCTGCGGCGGCAGTGCAAGTGCAGGTATTGAATGAGAGCCTGTGCTGATTCCTTTTTCCAGATAATGAAACAGTTTATTGCTTACGTCATCGCCAATATTTTGCTGGGCTTCCTGGGTACTGCCGCCAATATGCGGTGTAAGCAACACATTACTGAGTCCCTGCAAAGGCGTGGTAAACTTATCTCCGTTTTTTTCAGGTTCCCACGGATAAACATCCACCGCAGCGCCACCCAAATGTCCGCTTTGCAATGATTTACTCAGTGCATCCAAATCCACCACTTCTCCCCTTGCATAGTTAATGAGTATGCCGCCTTTCTTAAAATATTTAAGGTTGCTTTTGTTAATCATGTTTCTTGTAGATGGCAAGTCAGGCACATGCAGTGTAACTATATCAGCTTTGCCCACCACATCTTTCAAACTCTTCCTGTCCTCAGCATTTCCCAGTGGCAGTTTTGTTTCAGCATCATAAAAAATAACTTTCATGCCCAGGCTTTCGGCCAGTACACTTACCTGGCTGCCGATATTTCCATAACCAATAATGCCCAATGTTTTTCCCCGCAGTTCGTAACTGCCGCTTGCCTCCTTCAGCCATGTGCCTTCATGCGCTGCCTTATTTTTATCAATGATTCTTCTTATGAGCATGATGGATGCGCCAATGACTAATTCAGCCACACTTCTTGTATTGCTGTAAGGTGCATTAAAAACTACCACTCCGTTTTTTGTAGCTGCTCTTAAATCAACCTGGTTTACTCCTATACAAAAGCAACCAATGGCCTGCAGCTTTTGTGCTGCATCCAGCACTTTTTTAGTGATTTGCGTTTTGCTTCGTATGCCAAGCAAATGCACATCTTTAATGGCAGCACACAATTCATCTTCGCTCAATGCACCGTTAATTTTTTTTACACTAACATATCCTCCGCTGGTAAAATGCTTTACCGCCACGTCGCTTATGTTTTCTAAAAAAAGAATATTGATTTTCTCTTTTGGATAGCTCGTAGTTTTTCTTTCTGCAGTCATTATTACACCGTATTTTGCACAAATATATTTCCTTTATTCGTGAATATACTTATGTTGCAAACTTCTGTTCTTCGTGTCATCAGCCTTGTGTCACTCACTTGTACTAAATACCTTTGGGCAACTTTGCCAGCCTTACTTGGTATCAGCATTATTTCCTGTCAATCATCAGGTTCGGATAAAGCAAAGAATAACGCCGATTCTCTTGCCATAATAAAATTGCCAGAACCATTGCCTGTAGCAAAAGAAGAAGTCCTTCGCATTGCACAGGCCTGCCAGCTTTGGTACGATTCTAACTTACTGGCTAAAGGCTTCAGCGGCGGAATGATTGTTGCCAAAAACGGCACTATTGTTTATGAAAAATACAATGGCACAGGCCATATCCCCGGAAATGATGTTATAACTGGCAACACTCCTTTTCACATAGCATCCACCACAAAAACATTTACTGCCATGGCTGTTTTAAAACTTTGGCAGGAAGGTAAAATGAGCATTGACGACGAATACAGTAAATATTTTCCGCAGTTTAATTATCCCGGTGTTACTATCCGCAGTTTATTAAACCACCGCAGCGGATTACCCAACTACACTTATTTCATGGAAAACCTTGGTTGGGATAAAAAAAAATATTGCAGCAATGAAGATGTACTCAGTTACTTAATTAGCCGCAAAGCCGATTTGGAGAACATCGCACCACCCAATATTCATTTCTCTTATTGCAATACCAATTATGCATTGCTTGCCATTTTGATTGAAAAAATATCCGGTAAAAAATACACAGACTATATAACGCAAAACTTTTTTATTCCCCTGCAAATGAAAAACAGTTTTGTATTCAGCCTGGCAGATACTTCAAAAGTAATTCCCAGCTACGACTGGAAAGGAAGGCTGATACCTTTCAATTTTTTAGACTCGGTGTATGGCGATAAAAATATTTACAGTACATCCCGTGACTTACTAATATGGGATATGGCCCTGCGTAGCGGAAAAATATTTAAGCCCGAAACCCTTGAGCAGGCTTACGCCCCTTACAGCAACGAAAAAACTGGCATAAAAAATTACGGCCTTGGCTGGCGCATGAATATTTATTCCACCGGCAAAAAAATGATTTACCACAATGGCTGGTGGCATGGCAACAATTCATCTTTTATAAGGTTACTTCAGGATTCGGCAACCATAATAGTTGTAAGCAACAGGTTCAACAGAAATGTGTATGATGCAAGGCAGCTGTGCAATCTCTTTGGTGATTTTTACGGTCCGGATGAAGAAGAAGAAACTGAAACTCCAAAAATTTCTGACAACATTCCTTTGCCCGGACTTACAAACAGCCTTACTTCTAAAACCCGGCTTTCAAAAAAAGATGCTGAATTCAGGATTTTTTTAAAGACAAAAACAAAGTCAATGAATCTCCTTTAAAAGAAAAACACTAAACATTTTTCACCCTTTTTTATTAGCTGATTTGAAAATGTTGCAGGTATTTGCATAAGATGTGCAATAATTTTCCCTGCTTTATGCTGTTTTTTGCAATATTTTTCTTTAGTTTGATATTCATAACCAAAACTGATGCTTAAAAGAGAGCGGCAGGCATATATTATACAGCAGATTAATGTTCACAACAAAGTGTTGTCTGCATCGCTCAGTTCAGATATTAATGTATCTGAAGACACCATCCGGCGTGATTTGCAGGAATTATCTGATACTGGTAAATTAATTAAGGTTCATGGCGGCGCTCTCTCCCATTCATTTGATAAAATAAAATACAACTCTGTTAAAGACACGGGCAGGGTGTATGCCCAGCAACAAAAAAAGCTGATTGCATCAAAAGCAATATCACTTTTTAAAGACGGCATGTTTATACTAACCGGCGGTGGCACTACCATTATTGAAATGGCCAGAATGTTGCCAGCCGGCCTTTCAGCTACTTTCATTTCGGGCAGCATACCGGCAATTGTTGAATACATGCATCACCCGGCTATAGAGGTAATAGTTATTGGAGATAAACTTTCTAAAAATTCTAAAATCACCCTGGGTGCCGATGCACTTACAAGAATTAAAAATCTTAAACCCGATTTTTGTATTTTGGGTATTAATGCCATTGACCTTGAGCATGGCATTACCGACAGCGACTGGGATGTTGTTCAGCTTAAACAAACTATGATTGCTTCATCTCAAAAAGTTGTATGCCTCACCATTTCAGAAAAAATAAATACCCTGCAACCCATTCATGTTTGCGGAATTGACAAGATTGATATTTTAATAACCGAATTAGCACCCGATCATCCAACTATGTTGCCATATGTGGCAGCAGGTGTAAAAGTTTTATAAATAAATGAAGGATAATAACATTAACAGGCATCTGATTTTATACAGGAATCATTTTTTAAAATTCTTAAACCAACCAAAACTCGACAATATGAGAAAACTTGCAAACAGAATCATTGCGTTGCTGTTTTTCCTTGTTCCGTTATTTACCAATGCACAGGTTACAGGTGTTGTTATCGGCGACGATGACAATGCCCCTCTGAGAGATGTAACAGTTACAGTAAAGGGAACAAAAACAGCAACTAAAACCAATCAGGCCGGCTTTTATACAATTGCTGCCCAAAAAGGCCAGGTACTGGTTTTTACTTTTGTTGATTATGCCCGCCAGGAAATTTTAGTGAGCTCCGATGCTAAAATAAATGTAAGGCTTGTTCAGGCCCAAAAGCAATTGGGCGAAGTAGTAGTTACTGCTTACGGTGTTAAAAAAAGCAAACGTGAATTGGGCTATACCGCCCAGGATGTAAAAGGCGAAGACATTGCCCAGTCGCAAAGAGACAACTGGATAAATGCTTTGGCTGGCCGTGTGGCAGGAGCCAACATCACCCCTACTGCCGGCGCACCCGGCGCTTCCACAACTATTGTATTACGTGGCGCTATTTCAATTGGAAACAGCAACAGCCCGCTTTTTGTAGTGGATGGTGTGCCTTACGATAACCAGACAATGAACCAGGAAAACCTGGCAAGCGGAAGCACTGCAACAAATGCATTTGCTAACCGTAATTCTGATTACGGCAACAGGGCAATGGATTTGAACTCAGAGGATATTGAAAGTGTTACTATTTTAAAAGGCCCTGAAGCTACCGCACTGTATGGCTCGGATGGTGCATCTGGCGCTATAGTAATTACCACTAAAAAAGGCAGGCAGGGCAAAGCAAGCATTAGATATGGCAACTCTTTCCGCTGGGAAAAAGTGTACCGCTTTCCCGAAATTCAAACTACTTACAGAAGAGGTGCAGCCGGTATATCGGATCCCAATGCAGTGGTAAATCCGTTTGCCAGTGGCAACCAATATGCTTATTTCGGCCCTAAATATGCTGCCGGAACAACGCTGTATGATAATATCCATAATTTCTTCCGCACAGGTTTTTCGCAAAGACATACAGTAGATGTGGATGGAGGAAGTGAAATTACCACTTACAGGTTATCGGGCAGTTATTTTAACCAAACCGGTATCATTCCTAACACGGGTTATGAAAAATTAACCATGAGTATTAATGGCACTGCCAAAATTTCAAAAAAATTCAATATCAACTCTGGTATCACTTATTCTAATTCTACCACCGACAAAGCATCAAAAGGCGCAGGCGGATATTTATTAAATCTTTTAAATTATCCCAGCGATCTCGATGTTCGTGATTATCAGAATGTAGATGGTACCAGGAAATTATACCGTTCCAATTCTGCAGCACTTACAGCAGAGTTTGATAATCCATTCTGGGATGTTTATAAAAATACAGCACAGGACAGAACAAACCGTTTAGCTGCTACTTTAACACTTAATGCCGATCCTTTTAAATGGCTTAACCTGAGTGCTACAACAGGGCTTGATGTGTACAGCCAGACAGGCGATTACCTGATGCATCCGCAAAGCCGTTTTGGATTTGCAGTAAATGGTTTTTACACTGTGTATGAGCAAAACACAAAAAACCTGAGCAATGTTTTCAGGGGAACAATTAAAAAGAAGTTCAATAAATTTTCTAATGCACTCACCATTGGATTTGCAAACGATGATTATAAAACCAGGATAGAAGCACAGCGTGGCGAACGTTTTTATGAACTCAATTTTAAATCATTAAACAATACCGACCCTTTAAGTTTGTTTGCAAAAACCACTGTTTTAAATACCAGGAAAGTAAGGTTCTTTGGCAACTATTCTCTTGCATATAACAATTTGGTTTATGGTTCGGTAGCCGGCAGCCGTGAAGGAACCAGCACATTTTTAAGCCGTGAAGTAGAAAAAGACCCGTTTTATAATTTTGGATCTGCTTCGCTTGCCTTTGTTTTTGGCGATTTAAAAGTATTCGACAAAATACCCTGGCTTAGTTATGGTAAAGCAAGAATCAGTTATGGAACAACAGGTAAAGGTTTATACCAGCCTTATTTAATTGACAGGCTTTTTTCACAGGCCACAACTACAGGTGGTGGTTTTGCAAACGGCGTTTTTGGAAACAACTTTGGCCTGGAACCTGAATACACCGATAACTTTGAGTTTGGCGGTGAGTTGAAATTTTTAAAGAACCGGTTTAGTATAGATATTACCCGTTACTCTCTTAAAAGTAAAGGACAAATCATTGCCAACCGTGTTAGCTATGGCACCGGCTTTGTGCTCAAATACCTGAATGGTGGTTTGGTTGAAAACAAAGGAATTGAAGCAGTACTGAATGCAAGCATCATAAAATCTAAAAAACTAAACTGGGATGTTGCTGTAAACTTTGACCGCAACAGGGGCAAAGTTGTTAAGCTGCCCGCCGATTTACCTACTTACTACGACAGTGATACATGGGTATTTGGAAATCTCCGCAGCCAGGTTTACCCCGGTTCATCCATCAGCAATCTTTCTTCTACACCAATTGTAAGAAATACTGCAGGACAGATTTTAATTAGCCCAACCAGTGGTTTACCTTCTATTAATGCTGCAGGAGATTTTGTGGTGGCAGGAGACAGGCAATCCGATTTTAAAGTAGGCCTGATAAATACTTTTTACTACAAAAATTTTACTTTAAGCTTTAACCTTGACTTTAGAAAAGGCGGCGATGTTTGGAATGGCAACGAATACTTCCTGTATATTACCGGATTAAGCAAACGTACACTTGACAGGGAAACACCTGTAGTTATTAACGGTGTACTGAACGATGGTTTGCAAAACACTACCAACCCAACTGCAAACAGCATTACAGTTTATCCCTATTACAGAAGCGATTATTATGCCACAGGAAATGTATCTGAATCAGATTTTATTGAAACAGTAAACTGGATGAGAATGAGAGATGCAACACTTACTTATAACATGCCCAAATCTCTTTTGAAAAGGCAAAAAGTTATCAGTAATGCATCCCTGTTTATTACAGGAACCGATTTGTTTATGATTACCAACTATACCGGAGCCGACCCAAGTGTTAATACCAACACAGCTTTTTCAAGAGGCTATGGCGGGTCTGGTTTAGATTATGGTTCTATCTCTACCCCAAGGGGAATAAATGTTGGTTGTAAAGTTCAGTTTTAAAAAAATTAATTTATTTATTATGAAAAAAAGTTTTTTAATAATCGGAATTGCAGCCACGATGATATTAATGACAATTGGCGGCTGTAAAAAATACCTGGATATAAACAGTGATCCGGATACACCGCAAAACCCGGATGCATCATCTGTTTTTCCATCGCAGTTAAGTGCAATACCAAGAGGCCTGCAGTTTGATGCCAGGTATGCCAGTAAATATGTTCAAAACTTTGGGGCAAACACTGCAGCCAATGTAAACAACATGGACCGCCAGGGCTACAACTCGGGCAGCGATGTTAACGGCGACATCTGGCGCCAGTGTTATTTTGGCCTTGGTGCAAATCTTGATTACATCATTAAAAGCGGCACCGAAAAAGGTCAGTGGGATTATGTAGGCGCTGCACAGGTACTAAAGGGAATGATGTTTCAGTATGCTACGGATTATCACGGCGAAATAATTTTCAGGGAAGCATTCCAGGAAAACAAAGCCTTTTTTAAATACGATGACCAGGATGTTGTATATGCTGGCATTGATTCTATTTTAAGAGCCGGTATCAATAACCTTAGCCGTACAGATGTTAATACGGCCAGCTTCCGTTTATCAAAAGGAGATTTTGTTTACAGCGGCAACTCGGCAAGATGGATAAAATTTGCATGGGGCCTGCTGGCAAGAAACGCTCACAGGGTTACCAATAAATCGATTTACAAAGCCGACTCTGTTATTGCATTTTGCGACAGATCAATGGTGGATGTAAATGATGATTTTTTAATCCCCTTTGATGCCGTAAAAAATGATGATGCAAATTTCTTTGGAACCTACAGGGACAATCTTACCCTGTTCAGGCAAAGTGATTTTATTGTCAGATTACTGGATGGTACTATTCTTTCAGGAACTCCGTCTACAAAATTAACGGCATTTAACAGAGACCCCCGGATGAAACACCTCCTCACCTGCTCACAGGATACAACCATGAGTGAACTGGGCGTAAATGGAGGAAACGGCGGATTCAGAGGTGTGGCACCGGCTACCGGCGATCCAAATTCAGCAGCTACAACCGGCGTTAATGCTTTAAAAAGAATTCCAGTTTTATGGCTCGACAGTTTTTATACCGGCAATCCATCTGCAACCGTTTTCAACCCCTTATACAAACATTACGTTTTTGCTGATAAAGCTGTTTTCCCCATTATGACAGCAAGTGAAATTCAATTTATAAAAGCCGAAGCTGCTTTTCGTAAAAGTGATTTGGCAACAGCACTTACGGCATACACAAATGGTATTAAACTCCATTTCAACTTTATAAACAGGAGTACTTTTCCAAGGGGTAATGTAACACTGTATAGTGGCGCTCCCATTTCTAATGCAGACACAAGTGCGTATTTAAACGGTAATAATGTAAAAAGAACTACAGCAACTCTCACACTTACCGACATTATGATGCAAAAGTATATTGCTTTATGGGGCTGGGGTTTCTTCGAAACATTTGTTGACATCAGGCGCTACCACTGGCAGGACCTTGACCCATTAACTGGCCAGCAGGTTTATAAAACTATGGTTTTTCCTGCACCTTTCTTTGCCGATAATTTAAACAAACCTGTTTACCGTGTAAGGCCAAGATTTAACAGTGAATATGTTTGGAACCGGAATGAACTGTTGCGTATTGGAGGTTTAAACCTGGATTATCATACTTACGAATGCTGGTTCAGCAAACCCTGATTAAAAACTTTAATTCTTAAATTATATGAAATATAAAATATTAATAACAGCAACTTTTATAACCGCCGCATTAATTTTCTGGGGCTGTAAAAAGAATACTTACTTTGTTACCAACCGCACAAGCAGTGATGGTTCGGCACAGGTTAAGATTGGTTATTTTGCTGCCTACACAGTTTTGCCCAGTACAATTTTGTATATAAATGATAAAGCAGTAAGCAATACAATTACAGCACCCTTTGGGTTTCCTGGCGGCGGCTTTAATACTGGCGGCAGCAGCAACGGCGATTATTTATGGGTAACACCCGGTACCACTAAAATTCAGGGGTTTACTCCAGTGCCTGCCACCGGAAATATTATGACAAAGCTGTTTGAGTTTACATCAACTTTTGAAGCAAATAAATTCTACACTTTTTATGTAACAGACACCGGCGCCAACACAAAGGGCTTTAGCATTACAGATAACAGAACTGCCCCCGACAGCGGTTTTGTAAGCTTAAAATTTATTAACTGTATGCCAAATGTTGCTTCCATAGATTTGTATAAAGGCGCCAATAACGGAGTTGCAACTTTACTTGCAGGTAACATTGCTTATCAAACTGCATCTGCCGATTTTAATATTGCACTTCCTTCAGATTCCTTTTTTATCCGAACAGCCGGCGATCCAATAACAACAGCTCCTATTGCAAGAAGGGCTTTTGCCGCCAACCTTACTAATAAAAGAATTTATACCCTGGTGGCAAGGGGTTACAATGGGGCCACCGCCACTAACCTGCTACCCAATTTATCAGTAGTTATTAACCAGTAAAAAAAAATAATTATGAGAAATAAAATAAAAACATTGATAAAAATTCCGCTGTTGTTTTTCTTCAGCAGCCTGCTGTTTGTGCAATGCGACAAAAATGATACAGTTGCAGTAGCATTGGATAATCTTGATGCAACAATAACAGCCAATGCAGATTTAAGCATTTTTAAAGCAGCCATCACACAGGCAAAGCTGGAAACCTTTACCAAAGGCCCGGGGCCATTTACCATTTTTGCACCAACCGATGCTGCTTTTACAGCTGCCGGTATAACAGCAGCAACCTTGCCATCAATTGACTCCATTACTTTAACTGCACTTATACTGAATCATTTTCAAAGCAGTGCCGCAGGTGTTTTTACTGCCCGTACAAGCTACGAAATACCCGAAGGCCCCAACGGGCCGATGATATCTATTGCCGGCTTTAACAATTTTAGTTATAAAGACAAGGTGGCTGATAAAATTTATGTAAGCGGAGCCAATGTTACTGCAAGGGATATTAAATGCGGCAACGGTATAATCCATAAAATTGACAAAGTGCTGTTGCCCCCGGTTTTACCAATTATGACGATTCTTTCTGCCAACAGCAATTATTCGCTGATGGTGCAGGCTATTACTAAAACAGCGTTAAACACTACTTTTTCGCCAGCAGCAACTTCGCCGGCTACCGTGTTTGCTATAAACAATGCAACCATGACAGCAAATGGTTATGATGCAACTACCATTGCAGCGCTAACAGGTGCGGCACTCACAAAACTGAGCGATACTTTGAAATATCATGTGGTTGCTTCCCGGAATTTTTCAACAGATTTAAAAGTCGGAAATTTAAAAACTGTGTTTGGAACCAACGTGGTGGTAAGCAGAAACAACGGTGTTTTCCTGAAAGGGCCAAATAACGCAACTCCTTTACAGATTTTACCTGTTGACCTTACAGCCAGCAATGGCGTAATTCATGCTGTATCAGGAATGTTGCTGAAATAATTTATAGTTAGTGAATTCTTAACGATTTCTTTATTATAAAAAAGGCACTATTACATTGTGCCTTTTTTATTTGGTTAAATTTGCTCAACTTAATTTGCCTGAATGTCCAGAATATTTTTAAGCACTATATTTTTGATGGCCACAATGTTTGCTGCTGCCCAGTCAGCAGTGTCCGAAAAAATAGTTGCAGCCCTCGATTCATTTTCTTTCAACAGGCCGCAGGAAAAAACCTACCTGCAAACCGACCGCAATAATTTTATTGCCGGCGAAACAATCTGGTTTAAAGCATACGCAACATTAAATGATAAGCCCACCATACTCAGTAAAGTGCTGTATGTTGATTTAGTTAACGAGGCTGGCAATGTAGTTGACAAAAAAATGCTGAAGCTTAAAAATGGTACGGCAAACGGTGCAATAGATTTAAAATCTGAACTGGCTGCAGGAAATTATTACCTGCGTTGTTATACTATGTGGATGCTTAATTTCCCTGCTTTTATTGCAGAGAAAAAAATAAGAATTATAAACAGCAATGCTGCTAAAGAAAAAAGCAAAGCGGCAGCCTCCAAAAAAGTTAACATCAATTTTTTTCCCGAAGGAGGTAATTTAATTACTGGTTTAAAAAGCATCGTGGCTTTTAAAGCCCTGGATGAAAACGGAAAGCCTGTTGAAATAACCGGCGACATAGTAAATGTAAAAAACGAAAAAATAATTTCTTTTAGCAGCATGCACGGCGGCATGGGAAGTTTTGAACTGCAGCCAAATGCAAATGACACTTACCGGGCAATTGCTAAACTGGCGGATGGAAGTCAAAAAACTGTTGCTTTGCCGCTGGCAAAAGAAGAAGGAATTACATTGTCAATAGACAACAGCAGCCTCGGCAAAACATTTGTAAAAGTTGAAAGAAGCGAAAAGAACAAAGAGAAATACAATAACCTGTTGCTGGCCGCTCAACTAAATTACCAAGTGGTTTACATGGGTAAATTTAATTTTGATGAAGGACTGGATGCAGCAGCAATCAATAAAAAAAACCTGCCTGCCGGAATCATGCAGGTAACTGTACTCTCGGAAGACGGAAAACCGCTGGCTGAAAGAATTGTTTTTGTTGCCAACCATACCATCAGCAATTCATTGCTGCAAACCAACCTGGTAAGTCTTGAAAAAAGAAAGAAGAATATCATCTCGTTTGATGCAAAAGATTTCATGAACCTGCAGGCTGCAATTGCTGTAACAAATGCCCAAAGCGACACCATGAAATATGCCCCCGGCATTTTATCTTCTTTTTTATTATCGGCCGATATAAAAGGAAACATAAATGAACCCGGTTATTATTTTAAGGATAAAGAACCGGAAACATTGCAGCACCTTGATTTGATAATGATGATTAATGGCTGGCGAAGGTTTAACCTGGAAGATATAATGGCCAATAAATTTTCAGCGCTGCATTATCCTTTTGAAACCAGCCTAAGTATAACTGGAAAAGTATTACAGAGCAATGGCAAATCAGTTTTAAAAGATGGTAAAATAGACCTGATTTTAAAAGGAGAAGATTCTACTAATATCATGTCGGAAGCAAAAACAAATCAAAACTCCGTTTTTGTTGCAGGCGATATCGAATTTACTAAAGAAGCAACCATTTATTACCAGGGAACCAATAATAATAATAAAGAAGGGCTGGTTAAGGTAATAATAGATTCAGCATATTTTGATACACTTCATCTTGCAAAACTTAATACAGAAATTTTTCTTCGTGCCGAAAATCCCAATCCTTATCTTATGCAATTGCTGGCAGCCAGCCAGGCAACTGACAGTTCTAAAGGCAAAGTACTAAAAGAAGTGGTTGTAAGAGCCCGGAAGCATTCTGAAACTGATTCCCTGAATGCATTGTATGCTTCTGATATTTTTTATGGCAGCGACCAGACACTCGTGATGAACCAAAACATAAACTATTACGATGTGTGGCAATTCCTGCGGATGAGTGTGCCGGGCATACTGATTAACCCATCAGATTCAGGCGTTGAAGTAAAATTTTCCAGATACGAAGGCCTGGATTTTTTTTCAACCAATGGCTCAGGCTCTGTTCAGTTTTTTCTGAATGAAGTTCCGGTCAGCATCAGCTTTATTGAATCACTAGACCCTACAGATATTGCGATGATAAAAATATTTAAAGGAGTCACTGGTATTGCTTTGGGTGTATCAAGAGGAGCTATTGCAGTTTACACAGTAAAAGGTAAAACAGGGCGTGACTGGCGGCAAAAAGGTTTCGACTATTTCATAAAATCTGGGTATGCAGCCGGCAGAGAGTTTTACAGAATGGATTATTCAGCCGTAAATCCGGTAAATAGTTTTACAGATATAAGAACCACCATTTACTGGAACCCTGATATTAAAATTAAAGATGGCAAAGCCATTATTGAATTTTACAACGATGATGTTTGCAAAAAATTTAAAGTGGTAATGGAAGGCATGGATGCAAACGGTAAACTGCTGCATGCCGAAAAAGAAATAGAGTAATTAATTTTTTTATCCAAAAAATAAATAGCACAGGCCAATGGAAGTAATAATACCCACCAGATCGGCCAGGAGCATTACGCCAATGGAATAGCGGGTGTTTTTAATATTTACTGAACCAAAGTAAACAGCCACTACATAAAATGTAGTGTCGGATGCACCCTGAAAGATTCCTGATAACTTACTGGCAAATGAATCGGGGCCAAATGTTGTCATCGTACTCACCATCATTCCACGGGCTGCTCCCCCGCTCATTGGCCTTATTAAAGCTGTTGGTAACCCATCAACAAAACGTGTGTCGGCACCAAACAGGGCAAAAAAATGTTTCATCCCGTTAATTACAGCATCAAAAGTGCCGCTGGTACGAAGCATGCTTACTGCAACTAATATTCCCAGGATGTATGGGATAATTCTGACAGCGGTATCAAATCCGTTTTTAGCCCCATCAACAAAAGCAGAAAATATATCTATCTTTTTATAAATCCCCCCTAAAACAATCAATAGAAAAACAAGCAATATCAAGCCATTACTTAACTGCCCTGAAAAAAGTTGTAAGCCTGCTGCATTTAATTTAACAATGTATAAAACCAATAAACCTATGAATGCCGAAATACTAAATACCCATATTAATATTACAGGCTGAAATAAATTAATTTTCTGTTTAAGTGAAACAATAATCATTGCAGTCATAGTACCTACAAAAGTTACAATCATACATGGAATAAAAACATCAGTAGGGTCAGATGCATGATTGGCAGCCCTTACTGCAATTACACTGACTGGAATTAAATTTAGCCCGGCTGCATGCAAACAAAGAAACATTATCTGCGAATTGGAAGCCACCTCTTTATTAGTATTTAATTCCTGCAAACTTTCCATTGCTTTTAATCCGAAAGGAGTGGCTGCATTATCCAACCCAAGAAGATTGGCAGAAAAATTCATAATCATATGCCCCATTGATGGATGCCCTTTAGGGATTTCAGGAAAAAGTTTTGAAAAGAAAGGGCCTACAATACGTGACAATAATCTTATGCCACCTGCTTTTTCAGCAATATTCATAAAGCCAATAAATAATGCTAATATGCCAATCAATTTTAAACAAATCTCAACAGCCACC